>NZ_JBEYHT010000071.1:0-38809 GCF_040635425.1 Streptomyces laurentii
GCCGTCGTCCGCCGACGCACCCACCCCTCCAGCACAGCCCGCTGGGCATCAGTCACCGACAACGGCGGAATCTTCGGACCCGGACGACTCATACCCAACTAACGACAAACCTCCGACTCAGGTCACTAGATCCAGAGCGTGAGTCCTCAGTGAATGTGGCCGCCGTCACGCCGTCAGATGTGGAAGAAACGCTCTGACCTGCGGTTTCGTCAGCCGAGAGGGTCGCGTGCGGATCTTCGGAAGATGTGGCGGCGATCACGCCGCCCGCGGCGGGAGTGGTGCGGGTCACTTCCTCGGATGCCAGGGTCGGAACCGCCGTCTCGGGCCGCGTGAGTCCTCCGTGAATATTCACGGAATCGGCCCCTTGTGCGCGGCGGGCGGGTACTTCGTCCGTGAAGCCCGGCGCCGACTGCCCGCCGTCCCGGGAGTGACCCCGGCCCGGACAGCGGGCGAGGCCGCACTCGCCGCACGCCCGTGCCGCATCGTGCTGCGGGCAGCGCGGAAGCCGGCTCGCGGAGGGGCGGTTGATCTTCTGGTGCCGGTCCCAGGTCACGATGTGCAGCCACGTCTTCCCGTCGCAGCCCGTGTACCGGCAGATCAGCCCGCGCTCGGCCAGCTGCTCCAGGTCCTGGGCGACGTGGGTCGGCGTGTGTCCGGGGCGCAGCGCCCACAGCCGCCCGGCGACGATGGCCGCGTTGTCGCGGTGCCGGCCTGCGTCGTCGGCGTGGGTGAGCAGGCCGAAGAAGGTGACGACGGCCGTCACGTCCACGGAGGCGAGGTCCTCGGACTCGAACGCCTCGGGTTTGATGGTGCGGATGCGGGCCATCAGACCTCACCCCCGTACCGGCGGGCCGGAAGGGGTGTGCCGGTGGTGTCTGTTGCGCGGTCCGCGGAACCGGTCCTTGGTGTCCGGCTTTCGCGCAGGGCCGGGCTCATGTAATGCTTCTCCCTTGAAGTGCTGCCGCCCGGTGTTGCCCCGTGGGAAGGGCCGGTGCGGCGATGATGGGTCGGTCTCTCCGCCGTTTGCCTCGGCGAGGAGATAGGACTCTTCGCGGTGTCGGCGCCTGGGAGTTGCCTCTCCCGGGCGCCGCAGCGCTTTTCAGGGTCTGCTGGCGTGCACTCGCGTACTCCTTTCGTCGTTCACCGGGTTGGCCTCCCGGTGGGGGACGACGAACATACGTAGACGGTCCGCGCAAGTCCAGCGTTGGCTCTATATTCCGTGACAAGTCGCATCGCTCGGAGGGTGAGGGATCGATGCGAACTCTCCTGTGGGGCGTCACCACTGCGATCGCTGACGCACTGACAGGCGATGCCCCCCCAATCCCGTGCGATGGATGATCGCGCCGCTGACCTGCTGTTGATCAGGATTTAAGCCCGCTCCGCGATCAGCGTCAACGGTCCCGCACTCCAGGAATTACGCGCGTAGACCCAGGTGGCGGCGGAATTTCCGACTTGCCGAGGCGGATCAACTACCCATTTTTCTAAGCGGGATGGTGATCTCTCCCGTTCCTACGTCATCTTTCGGGCAAGGGGTTGCCCAGGGAGAAAGAAAAAAGCGGCAATAATTTGCCGCTTTCGAAACCGGCAATAGATTTCCGGTTTCGATGTCCGATTCGTGGTTGATCGACTCCATATCGCTCCATCGTCACTCCCTACGCAAGCGTAGGAACGTGTGTGATGGGTCACCGAGGCTGAGGGGGTGCGAGATTTCATGATCGAAAAAAAAGATCTCGTACTCTGGAACAGAGGCAGGGGTGGGCCGGTGCGTTGGCACGGGTCCACCCTCTTTTGTTGCCTCGACTCGGGGATAGCCCCCCTCCATGTGGAGAGGCGTCGTGAACGGAAAGAACAAGGAGAAGCGGATGGGCGTCACAGAGCCCCTCCCGGACATCAGGGGGACCGGGTGCGAGGCAGGGGAGGACGAACACGTGCGAGGAGGCCGGAAAGCGGAGTCCTCTGGGCACCTGCCCAGGGAGGCCGGGCAGCCCTGGGCGGGCCAGGTAATGGGATTCGCCGGCCAGCTGAAGGCGTGGCGGAAGATCGCCGGCCACCGCCGGGGCCGCCGCGTGACCCAGGACGAGTGCGCGACGGCGGTCGGAAGGTCAGCACGCTGGTGGAGGAACCTGGAGCGGGGTGACGGCCGGACTCGGCTCGACCGCGAACAGTGCCGGCGGCTCGCTGATCTCCTGCGGCTCGACCGCGATGAACGCGCCGCGCTCCTGCTCTACAACAACCTCGCCACGACTGCGGAGAGCGGGCCGGTGGACCCGCGAGTCCACAGCAGCCTGCGCCTGCTGGTCGACCAGCAGATGCCCAGGCCGGCTTATCTGTGCGACCCCTACTGGAACATCCTCGCGTCCAACGCATCGATGGCGGAGTGGTGGCCCTGGGTGCTCGAACCCCGTGCCAACCTCATGAGATGGGCCCTGCTGGATCCAGAGGCGCGCACCCAGTACCACGCCTGGGAACAGCATGCTGCGGAGTACGTGAAGATGCTGAAGTTCGCCCTCGCCCGGAGTGACGCGGCCGAACTCCTGGCCCTCATCGGCGACGTGTGCGAGGACCCGGACGTCCGACACATCTGGGAGACCACCACCGAACTCACCAAAACGCGCGACGGTCACCTCTTCCGCATGAGCGTCCCCATCATGGGACAGGAGCCCATCGAAGTCGTCAGCCACGTACTCCACCCTGCTGCTCTCCCGAATTGCCGCATGGTCGTCATTACATGGTCGGCGAACGAAGAGGCCGAAGACGAAGCCCGTGAGCTGGACACGGTGCCCACAGGGCCTCGTGCGCAGGCCCAGTTCCAGCAGGCACGATCGACCGGGACGGCTCCAAACTGCGCATGCTCCAAGGTGGAGTTGACCGCCTGAAGCGGTCGGAGACGCGGTGCGCAGGGCGGTCGAGGTGCTGGCTGCGTGCGGAGAAGCTGCTGGGGAGCCGAGCGGGTTCTTCTTCCACACGACCGCCCGGCGCTCACTCGGCTATGGCGGCCAGGGCAGCCCGGAGGTTTCTCGCTGAGCCGGTCTGGGTGGCGACGGCCACGGCACGGGCGGAAAGGTCGGCGGCCGTCTCTCGGTCTCCGCGGGCCGCGTAGATGCGGGCGCTCGCGGTCAGGACCTCGGCCGAGCCGCGGACGTGGGTGGTCGCCCAGCCGGCACGGGCGTCGTCGAGGGCGTTCTGGCCCGTGCCGAGGAGGGCCGGGGTGCTGCGGCCGAGACGGAGGATGGTGCGGCCCGTCCATTTGTTCAATTCGGCGGGGCTCAGGTAGCCGATGTAGGGGGGCGTCTCGCCGTCGTCGGTCCGGCCGAGCAGTTTCCAGGCTGCCTGGAGGTCCTTCTGGGCGCTGCGTGCGTCGCCGAGGCACGCGTGGTGGTGGGCGCGGATGGCATGCCCCCAGGACCGTACGGTCGGGTGGGCCCGGGTGCCGCCGAGCCGGAGGGTGGACGGTGAGGCCGGCGACGGTCAGAGGTGCGGTCGTGCCGGCGAGCTGCTGGCGGACGTACGCGGCGCGGTCCGGGCCGAAAGAGAGCAGGACAGTGCGGGGCTCGGTGACGTGGAAGGCGGCGAGGAGGGCGCCGGCGGCCTCGTACGCGTGCTGTTCCTCGTGTCGGGTGAGGGCGAGGGACTGCAGGGGGCGGCCGGGGACCGAGGTCATAAGGAGTGGCCGCTCGTCCTCGTCGACGTCGATGAGCTGGGGCACGACGGGGCCGAGCGGCGGCGTCCAGCGGGAGAGCGCGGCATGTTCACGCTGGAAACTGCCGATGCTGGTGTTGGACTTGAGGATCGTCTCGCGGCCGTCGGGGTTCTGCAGACGCAGCACGGTGGTGGACGTGCCGGGCCAGCTGTGGTCGGCGACGACCTCGGCCGGCCCGGTCATCCGGGCTATCGCGCTGCTCACGGGCCCAGCAGGGTGAGTGCGCGGGCGAGGACCTGCTCGGGGGTGAGGCCGGTGGTGTCGATCACCTCGGCCTGCTCGCCCAGCCAGGTCGCGTACGCGGTCTCGTAGTCGGCGAGGCGGCGGCGCCGGAAGGCGCGGACCTTCTCGCTGCACTCCTCGTCGTCGGGGAATTCCATGCTGCCTTCGATCCGGCTGCGCAGGATATCGGAGTCGGAGTGCAGCAGGAGGTGGTGGACCTCGACGCCGTCCTTGGCCAGGGCCTCGAAGATCTCGTCGGCGTACTCGCGGCGCAGCAGCGTCATCGGAGCGATGACCGGACCGCCCTGGGTGTAGCGGTCCAGCTCGGCGCAGACACGGGCGACGAGGCTGCGCCACATCGGGTAGTCCTGGAAGTCCTTCTGCCGCCGAGGGTGGTCGCCGAGGCTCTTTGCGTCGTCGAGCGGCTACTCCCGGAGCAGCGCCAGACCCAAGCCGACAAGTGAGCGCTGGGCGTTGCCTGCTACAGGGAGAGCGCCTCGGCGTAGACGTTCTGCAGGCGCTGCTGAAGCTCGGGGTGCGGGACGAGGGCGAGCGCCTTCGTGTGATCGGCCGTGGTGGTCGCGAGCAGCCGACGCTGCTGGTCGAGGTAGCCGGCCAGGAAGCGGTGGAGGCCGCCACTGGTATCGGTGAGGACGCGGGCGGTGTAGATCATGGTCAGGGGGAAGGCCCAGCAGGCGTGGAGGAAGCCGAACGCGGGCCTCCGCGAGTTTCGCCAGGGGGAGTGGAACGTCTCCGCCTCGTCGAGTGCGCAGCCGATCGAGGCCAGGGCGTCATTGAGCCAGTTGTGGCCGGCTTCGTGGACCAGGTCGCGGCCGAGTACGACAGGGACGTCGACGTGGTCGGTGTAGACGGTTCCCGGAAGCCGGGTGATGGCCCAGCTGATGAGGGTGTCGCCGAGCGCTTTGCGTCGGAGCAGGCAGGTGACGACTGCGTGGTCCGCCAGCAGATCGCCGAACCCGTGCCGAGCTGCCGTGTCGAAGGCGGTTGCGGTGAGGGCGAGTTCGTGTGCTGAGGCGGCGGTGGTGTCGGGGCCGAGGACGTAGTACGCGGTGTCGGAGATCGAGGACCGCAGCATGAGGCCCGGGTCGGGCGAGACGATGACACGGGGGCCGACGGCTGTCGGCGTGGCGAGGGCGATCCCGTTCGCGTCGGGGTGGGCCTGGTACCAGTCGAAGGTGGCGGTGTCCCCGGTGCGGGCGGCGGCTTCGGCGCCTTCGAGGGCGTGATGGGCCAGGCAGTAGGCGTCGGCCGGCCGCTCGGTCCGGCCCATGTCGGCCCGGAAGAGGCTGTGGATCCGCTGCGTGCGGTCCCGGCGCAGGTCCTGAATGGGGGAGAACGCGAAGTCGAGAGGTGCGGGCACGAGGGTTCCTTCCCGGAGCTGGGCTGGGGCCGGCCCCGTCGGGCCGGCCCCAGGGTGACTACCGGCGGGTCGCCGCCGGCGTCAGAGGGTGGGTCAGGCGTCGGTGCTCTCGGGGGCGGAGGCCGGCTCGGTGGCCGTCCAGCCGTCGGCGGAAACGCTGGAGGTGTGGGCGGTGGCGCGGACGGTGCCCTCGTTGGCGCGGAGGGTGTCCACGGCGGCGAGGAAGGACTCGGGGGTCGTCTGGTTCTCGGTCATGGTCGGTCTTGCCCTCTCATGGGTCGGGATGTGGGTGTCGTGTGCTCTCGGGCAGAGCGGGGGTGCTCGGGCGGAGCGCATCACAGGCCCTCCTTCCGGAGGTGTGCTTAGTGCCCGCGGCGCGGCTGCGGCGCGGAAGTCGGTTCGGCCGCCTGCCGGAGGCCGTCGTGCAGGTCCGCCATGGTGGGGCGGTCCCTGGGGTCCGGTGCGAGTGCTCCGGTGAGCAGCGGGCGCAGCGGGGCCGGCGCGGAGTCCAGGCGGTGGGTGCCGTGGCGGGGGATGTCGCCGCATGCGAAGCGGTGGACCAGGACTGCGAGGCTGAACACGTCGGCGGCCGGGGTGGCGGTGTTGTACGAGGAGGCGTATTCCGGGGGCCAGTGGACTTCCGGGCCGCGCCCGGCGGGGCCTCGGGCGGCGGTGGTGAGTCGGGCGGCGCCGAGGTCGGTGATCAGGCCGTGGCCGTCGTGGACGAGGACGTTCTCCTGGTAGACGTCGCGGTGCACCATGCCGCGCTCGTGCAGGTGGGTGAGGCCGGCTGCGACGTCGGCCAGGATGCCCAGCCCGGCGGCCGTGGTCTTCTCGTTGCGTGGGGCCGTGAGCCAGGAGCGGAAGGAGCCGCCGGGGCAGTAGGGCATCGTGTACCAGTCGAACCGGTCGGTGGCGCCTTCCTCCAGGAGCGGGACGACGTGTCCGGCGCCGGTGGCGGCGCGGGCGACGGCGATCTCGTGGCGGAAGTCCTCGCGGGCGAGGGCACGTTCGGCCGGGGTCATCTCGGCGTACCAGTAGAAGCCGTACGCGGCCGGGCAGTCCTTCTCGTCGAGTTCGGCGAGGACGTGGTTGCTGCCGAACCCGGCCTTGAGGACCACGGGCGCCGCCTCGTCCCGGCTGACGAGGGCCAGGGTGCTGGCGCGGGTGAAGGAGAGCAGGGTGTGGACCTGCCATCCGTCGGTGCCGAGCTGGTCGAGGACCCAGGCGGCCGGGTGCATCGGATGCAGACGCATGTCGGGGGGCACTCCTCCTATACGCGCGCGGTGGGCGCGGGGGCTTGGCGTAAGGCGCTCAGGCACATGGCGATCAGGGTGTCGAGGTCGGCGCCGGTGCTGCAGGGGTGGCGCAGGACGGGCAGCCCGGTCGCCTCGGTCCAGGCCGTGGTCGCCTGGTCGTACAGGTTGGTGAGGCGTGCCGCGGTGTCGGGGTCCTCACCGAACCGGCGTGGCGTGGCCCGGTGTGAGAGCCGCTCAAGGCACAGGCTGGTTGGGGTGGTCAGCAGGATGGTCAGCTTCGCGCGTGCGGCGGGCGCGTGGGCGAGCTGCCGGACGCAGTCGGTCACGGGCAGACCGTGGACCAGGGCGAGCTGGCACGCGGTCGACAGGGTGAGCCGGTCGGCGACGACGTGCCCGCGGGCGAGGGCAGGGGCCAGGTTATGGCGGCCGTGCAGGTCCAGGTCGAGGCGTACGGCGGAGATCGCTTCCGTGCTGTCGGCGGCGCGGAGACCGCGCAGGCGGACGATCGTCCGGGTGGCGGGGAGCGACAGCCAGGAGAACTGGCCGATGTGCCCCAGCGGCAGGCCCTCGGCGCGGGCGGCGGCGAGGAGCCGGTCGCGCAGGGTGCTCTTGCCCGCCCCGGAGATGCCCTCGATGGCCAGCAGCATCCCCTTCACCGCTCGCCGGCCTCGGCGGTCAGCCAGCTGATGAACTTCGCGCACCGCCCGCGGACCACCGGCTCGGTGCCGTGGGCGAGCTGGGAGCCGTAGAGCAGGGCGGTGCCCTGGGCGGGGCTCACGGTCCAGCGGGTACGGGGCATCTGCGTGAACCAGCCGGCGGAGTGGTCGGCGCCGTCGTGCGCCAGCCAAATGCCGGGCGCGTAGCCGCTGTCGGGGGAGTGGTCGAGGCGGGTGTCCCACAGGCGGCTGTCGGAGGAGGTCTCGACGTAGAACCCGCCGCCGGCCGCCGCCTCGCTGATCACCACGCTGATGCCGGCGATCTGCCGGGGCCAGGCGAGCGGGTCGGGGGCGATGCCGTCGAGGTGGGAGGTGATGTGCTGGCCGGGCCCGTACTCGACGTATGTCCACGGACGGCACGTCGTGATTGACGGCATGACGCGGGACAAGGCGGGGCGGGCCCGGTCGAAGGCGTCCTGGAGCAGGTGCTCGGCCTGCTCGGGGATTTTCGGGATCTCCACTCGCCCGGCCGGCTCGTACACGGCCATCGCCTGCTCCGGGGTGTGGCCGGGGATCTCGTGGATGGAGCTGCTGCGCTGCTCGCCGAAGTCGCTTCGGCGCTCGGAGGTGAGGAAGGCGCGCATCAGGGCGGCGAGCTGGTCCCGCTCGCCGGCGGTGAGGAAGCCTTCGACGCTTCCGATGGCGACGGTCTCGGCGATGTGGATCACGACGGGTTCCTCCTTGATTCGAGCACGCGGCGGACGTCGCCCAGGCCGCCGGTGCAGTGGTTGAGCCAACTGACCACAGGCGCCTGGGTGGTGGCGGCCGGGTCCGCCCACAGGGCCAGCAGCTCGCCGGTCAGCGGCAGCTCGTCCACACTGGGCAGGGTTTCGGGAGCTGGCGGATCGGCGGTGAGCCGGTCCAGGGACGTGCACGCGGTGGCGTGCCGGGCGGCGAAGACCCGCCCCACCCGGCTGGCCGCTGCACGTCCGCAAGCATCCAGGAGCCCCGGCGCCGGAGAATGCTGGTGGTAGGCCCGGTGCTCGGCCGCAGCCCAGCCGCTCCCTGCCGCCGCCGCTGCCGAGGTGACACGACAGGCCGCGCAGCACGCGTTGGACGTGCGCGGGCAGGGCCGGTGGTGGCCGGGCAGCTCGGCCGCGACCTCCAGGAGCGCTCCCCACGCGGAGCCCGCCAGCACCGTCTCCGGCGACCGGGAGGCGGGAGCCCGATGGCGGCAGCAGGCCGGTCCGGATGCCGGCGCCCGATCGGCGGCCGGCAGATCGGGGGCGATGAGCAGGACGTGGAAGTACACGATGCGCCCGAGCAGCTGGTGGACGGTCAGTTCGTCAAGGACCCGTTCCGCGCTCACACCGGCACCCCCTCACGACGGGACACGTCGGGCGCGGGGACGGGACAGGCGCACCGGTAGCCGGTCGGCCGCTCGCCGCCGAGGGCGGCGGCGACGGCCCGGGTTGCCTCGTCCACGGCCGCGAAGTACTCCGCCCAGCCGTGTCCGGGCGCGGGCAGCAGAACCAGGTCGACCACAGGGACACTGCGCGCACTGCTCTCGCACTCCAGTTCGGCGCGGCCCACCGTTACCTGGACGGAAGCGGGCAGGGCGGGGGCCGCGGCGGTGGCCGCACGGCACAGGGCGGCGGCCACGCGGGCGTACTCCGCGCGGTTGCGCGGCAGGACCCCGATCCGGCGCTCGGTGGGGAGCATGCCGAGGCCGTCGTACAAGTGGCCCTCGCAGCTGTCGTACGTGACGCAGCCCCACGGGCCGGTGACGGCGTCGACCAGCGGTCGGACACCGGCCTCGATCGCCTCGTGCCACTGCGGGTGACCCGGGTCGAGGTCATCGGCCTCGTGCACGCCGGGTTCGCCGACGGTGTTGATGTTGCCGTACGCGCTGGTGTGCAGCCGCACGGGCGGACGGTCCGCGTCCGGGCGGTCCCACCGGGAGAGGAAGACATCGATGTCCCGCATGCTGTTCGGGGTCTGCGGACGCCACCGGGTGGTGCGGCACCAGGCGCCGTCCGGGTGGGCGGGCTGGGCGAGGAGGGCCGCGATCCCGTCGATCATCCGCATCCGGTAGTCGCAGTAGGCGTCCTGGTCGCCGGTCTTCTCGTAGCGCCAGCGGGTGGCGATACACCCTCCGCCGCACGCCGAGCGGTACGAGCAGTCGGTGCACCGTCCCATCAGGTCCTTGCCCTGGTTCAGCAGCGGGAGCCTGCGCTGGGCGGCGACGATGTCGGGTTCACCCGCACTCTGGTCGAGGCGGGTGAGCTGGGCCTGGGGCCAGGGGAGTTCGTCGCAGCTGCCCAGGCGGCCGTCGGGGTAGAGCGTGAAGACGTGATCGCACTTCAGGTCGGAGAAGTGGCAGAAGGCGGTCCCCAGTCCCCGCAGCCGGCGGATCGCCGACACCGCCGGTTCCAGCTTCAGTCGGGTGAAGTGTCCGCCCGCGATCCACCGGGCCGTGGCGGCGAGGACGAACTCGGCGTACTGAGACGGGCTGATCGCCCAGGCCGGCCCGCTTTCGGCGCCGACGGCGGCCTGCTGGAGCCGACGGCTCGCCGGAACCCACCGAACGGAGGAGGCGGTGGGCCGCTGCACGGGAGCGTCGAAGCAGGGAACGAAGCTGACGGCGTTGACCGCCTCGAACTCGGCCAGGTGATCCACGACCTCCTCGGCGCGGCCGACGACGGCCGGGGTGACCGCCGCGATCACCCCGGCCTTCCACCCGCGGGCAGCCAGGAGCCGAAGGGCGGCAGCCGCCTTCGGGTACACCGGCGCTCCGTCGTACCCGACCCTCCAGGCGTTGCCCTTCGCGTCCCCGTCCAGAGACACCCCGATCCGCAGCCTCGGGTACGCGGTCTCGAAGAGGTCCAGCCACGCGTCGTCCAGCCGGGCCCCGTTGGTCTGCATCGAGACACGGACCACGGCCGGCTGTAGGGCGAGCTCGCGGAGCACCTCGGCGATGTGCTCGCGGCCCGCGGTCAGCGGTTCACCGCCGTGCAGCTCGACTGCGAGCCGGCGGCCCGGGAAGATCTCGGCGAGCCGGCGCACCTGCCCGGCGTCGATCCGCGCGCCTCCCGGGGCCTCCTTGCGCTTCTCGTAGCAGTACAGGCAGTCGATGTCGCAGGTCTCCCCGCGCACCTTCAGGATCACCGAGACGGCGGCCTCGCCATCGTCGTCCATCAGGCCGCGGTACAGCTCGTCGATCGGACTGTGCCGGGCGGGGATGCTGTGCATCGGCTGCCTCCCTGTACGGGTCGGGGCGGATGGGTGGGGTCAGATGTCCAGGAGCCCGAGGAGCGCGCCTTGCCCGGACTGGAGCACGTGCGCGGTCTCCAGCGGGATCCAGAAGCACTCGAACCTCGTCGGCTCACCGTGCCCGTCGTGGTCCTCCTGGCTCGGCCACCGCTCGGGCGTCGGCTCGGTCAGCTCCATCAGGAAGGTGTGCCGCTCCTGGATCTCGGGGCGGTACGGGCCCATGTCGTACGAGGTGACGCCGAGCTTGCGCACGATCTTGAAGTCGTTCAGTCCGGTCTCCTCGCGGGCCTCGCGCAGCGCCGCCGCCTCGGGCGTCTCGCCGTCGCGGATGCTGCCTGCCGGGACCTGGACGCCGACTTCCTCCCAGGGGAAGTCGGTGTGGCGGTGGACCAGCAGTCGGCCGTCGCGCACGATGTAGCACAGCGCTTTGGCCTTGATGGTCTTCTCGGGCACGGGGTCCTCCTCAGGAGTCGTCGGATCGCGCCCGCCGGCCACAACCCGAAGTCGGGCAACGAGGACCGGTCGGGACGGAAGCGCTGAGTCTAGGTCTCGCGAGGAAGCTCCCCGTGGAGTCCGCAGAGGCCGAAGAGACCTGCCACATCGGGCTGTAGTCGCCACTCGTGCAGGACTTCGAGGATGCGACAACTGTCCCTTCCAGCAAAGGGGTTGCCGGTAGTCCCCCGGTAGTCCCCTTCGGTCGAAAGAAGGGACGGAGGGCGCGGCCCGGTGCTTGTATATCGGTGTGGACCAGTTCACCCACCCGCTCGCCTACCGTCGGTGGCAACGCGGACTGACCGGGCCCGACCTCGCGGCCGGGGTCCGTACCGCCGCAGCCCGTCGCGGGCTGCGCTCCGGCGCGGACAAGCAACGCGTGCGCAAGTGGGAGCGGGGAGCCCTCCCTGAGGCCGACACTCAGTACGACATCGCCGAGGCACTGGGAATGCCGGCCGACGCCGTCGACCCGACCAACTGGCCGAACTGGCTCCTCGCCGGCGACACCGGCGTCGTCCCGCTCGGCCCGTCCAGCACCGTGCCCGCCCTGCGAGAGGCCCTCACCAGCACCATGGACCGACGTGCATTTCTTTCCGCTTCGGGCGTAGCCCTCACGGGCCTCGCCGCCACCTGGGCAGGCTCGGGTGCCGTCGTCCTCCCCTCTGCGAAGGGCCCTACGAACGTAGGGGGCGAACTGGTCACCCTCCTCGAAGACAGCACCCGGCGCCTCAGCTCGATCGCCACCGAGGAGCGCCAGCACCTCACCGCGCTCCTCGACGGACACCTCACCACCGTCACCGACATGATCCAGCACGGCCGCTACGACAAACCGACAGGTCGGCGCCTCCACCACCTCGCGGCCTCCCTCGCCCAGACAACCGCCTGGCACCGCTTCGACCGCGGACAGCACACGACCGCCCAGAAGCACTGGGTCGCCGCTCTCCACAGCGCCCACGCCACCGGAGACCGCGACATGGGCGCCGCCATGCTTGGAGACCTCGCCTATCAGGCCGCCTGGTGCAAGGACCACCCCACCGCTGTCGGCATCCTCACCCACGCCATCACCCGCACCGAGCACCCCGCTGCCCGCAGCCTTCTCCACCTCCGCCTCGCCCGGGCCCTGGCGGCCCAAGGAGACGAGCGGGAGACCCGACGAGCCCTCACCACAGCCGAACGACTTCTCGCGGGCTCGACCGCGAAACCCCTGCCGGCCTGGTGCTCCTGGTACGGAGAAGCCGACCTCGCCGTCGACACCGGCCAGGCTCTCCTCGACCTGGGCGACACGACCCGCGCCCACCAGCTGATCACCGAAGGTCGCGCCCTTCTGCCTCCCGAGCGCGACAAGACCCGCGGCGTCTTCCTCGCCTACCAGGCCGCCAGCCACCTCGAACTCAAGGAACCCGAGATCGCCGCCCGCACAGCCGGAGAAGCCCTCCAGCTCGCCCGCCGCATCGGAGCCCCACGCTGCGAAGTCCTCGTACAGGACCTCGTCCCGACCTTCAGGCACGTGCGGGCCGCCGAAGGCGTCGAGGAGTTCCTGACCCTGGCCGCAAGCTGACGAGGGTCGTACGACCCGTCCTTTGCCCGTGACCGGCCGAGTGGCCTGTTGGCGTACTTACTGCGCTGCGCACACCCCCTTGAGTGGTGGCGCACCGGCCTCAGGCCCACAGGGCGGCCGAGGCGCGTAAGGCCCCGTACTTCTCGTCGGTCATCGTCGTACTGGGCGGCGCGTCAGGGGAGGGTGTGGCGGTCATCTCGTCTCCGATCGTGAGGATGGGACCGGGCGGGTGTGGGCCGGTCAGGCCACGAGCCGGTGCGGCCCGCCCGGCGCCGATCCGGGGCCGGCGTGCCGGGGCGGACACGGCTGTGCACGTGGGTGCGAAGCTGGCAAGGCCGGGACCATCCGGCCGGCTGGTGTCGGCCTGGCGGGGATGACGGCGTGGGGATGAAGCGGGCCCTGCCGGATCATGCGCAACTCCCTTTTGCTGCGGTGGGCGGGGTGGTGAACAGGGGCGGGTCAGAGGTAGCCGTTTTCGTAGGCGAAGGCGACCAAGTGCGTGCGGTTCGTCAGCTGTAGCCGGGTTTGCAGGTTTTTGATGATGTGCTTGACGGTGCGTTCGGAGTAGCCGATCTTCTGGCCGGTCTGCGCGGTGTCGAGGCCGGCGGCCAGGCAGCGCAGGACGTCGATCTCGCGGTCGCTCAGCTCTGTCAGGCGCTGTTCGACAGGACTGGGCAGGCGCTCCCGTAAGTGGCTGAACGCATTCAGCACGCCGTTGACGAGGTCGTCGGGGAGGTGACCGTCACCACGGGCGGCCTTCGTGATGGCCTGGACGAGCCGGTCGGCTGTCGCCTCGGCGCGGCGCAGGAGACCGGTGATGCCGCATTCGGCCGCGTCGATCAGCTTCGTCTCGTCGATGTCCGCGACGACGAGCAGGGACCGCGCTGTGCTGGTGCGTTTGATCTCCCGCAGCAGGCGCAGCGTCGGTTCCTCCACGGTGTCCGTGACGATCAGCGCGACCTGGATGTCCGCAGTGGGGTCAGAGGCATCGATGAGGGTGAGCTCGGGGCGGTATCTGAGCAGGCCGTCTACCCCGGCCCGGTATATGGGGTCCGAGGTGTGGAGCGTGACGGCGATCCGGGAATGCGCGCTCACGGTGCCTGCCGGGGGACGAGGGCGAGCGGAGGCAGCGTCCAGGTCAGGGCCTTAGGGCCCGTGCCGGAGGTGACGTGCTGGGTTCCGGAGCCGTCGCGGAGTTCGACGTGGTACCGCTTGGGCCGTCCGGCCGCCTCCCAGCGGGCGTGCACGTCTTCCAGCTCGGCCCACACGTCACGCGGTCCGTGGACCCGGACGGTGCCGTTGCCTGGTCCGGCCACGGCCCAGGAGTCGTCCTCGGGCGCGACGACGGTCATCGTCGTGGGCTGGAAGTCCCGCACCAGGCCCGGCGCGAGGTACGCGGCGGCGAGCCAGAACCCGTATGCGTCGTCCGGCGGCGGCGCGAGCCGGGTCGGTCGTGCCGTGCCGGGGTCCGCCGTGACACGGGCGCGGTAGTCCACGGCGTTGAGCCACCGGTAGCCGAGCAGGGGCCGGTACCCGCGGCGCCGGCCCCGCAGGACTGCCTCGACCGTGCCGGCCGGAGTGCGGGTGGCCAGGAGGTGGCCGGGCCAGCTCGGCGTGCGGGTCGCGAGCGTCGTGAGCAGCCGTCCTCCCCGCGCGAGCTGGTCCACCCAGGCGTGCGGGACGCGGGGCACGCCGATGCCGGAGTGGATCCGGTCGTACGGGGCCCGCGGCTCGTGCCCTTCGAGCGCGTCGCCTTCGACCACGGCCGCCCCGAGGCCGAGGCGGTCCAGGTTCCGCTGGGCGAAGGCAGCCATGTGTGTGTCCCGCTCCACGCCGGTGGCCAGGCCGGGGCCGGTGATGGTCGCGGCGAGCGCCAGGGAGACGCCGGGGCCCGGCCCGAGCTCCAGATACCGCTGCCCGGGACCGAGCGCCATGGCCTGGAGGGCTTCGACGGTGAGAGGGGTGTAGGTGGACATGGACGTCATGTGGCCGCCGGTCACCGGCCCGCGGCCGAGAGCGTCGAGGGCTTCGCCGTCGCGCTGGATCAGGATCGACTCGTCGCTGTGGATCAACTCGAGCCACTCCTGCCGGTCCTCGGGGTGGGTGCCGTCCAGGAGGCGCCAGACGATCGGGTCCGCACCGGGGCCGCTGACCCGGACGTACGCGTGCGGGAGCAGGACCTCGCGCCGCACGTGCAGCAGCGCGTCGCGCAGCAGCACGTCGGTCAGGCCCCCCTCGGCAATGAGCCGCTCCACCATGCCGGCGCGCTGACCGCAGGTCGCTCGGTTGAGGTCAAGAGCCATGAGTGGAGTCCTTCGCGTGAGTCGGCGCAGAGGTGGGCAGGGTGGTGACGCGGCGGGCATGTACGGAGAAGGCGGCGGCAAGGGCACCAGTCGTCAGGGCGGCGGCCGGCCGCAGGCCGGTGACCAGCCAGACAGAGGTCTGCTGCGCGCGGGACTGCAGCTCGGGAGGACACAGGTGCTGGCGGAGGGAACGCTGGGTCGTGCCCGCCGCGACCACCGCCAGCGACACCGGGCCCGGCCCGGCGACGAGCAGCGGCACCCCGAACACCCCGTAGGTGAAAGACCCGGCCAGCACCATGCGCGCCGGTCCGACCCGGTCCACGAGACAGGTGGCGACCGCCGCCCCCGCGAGGCCACCGGCGGCGGTTACCCCCATGACCCGGCTGGAGGTCGGTACTGCCGGCCTCCAGCCGGGTCAGCAACGCGTACGCGAAGTACGTCGCCACGATCCTGGCGAGCGCGCGCTGGTCCGTTTCCCAGCTGGTGCGCGGCAGCGTGCCCACCATGCGGGGGCAGTGCCGCCGCCATGTGCCCGAAGCCGAGCCAGGCCAGCGGCCCTTCGCGCCGGACGAAGGACTGGTCGTAGCGCAGCCGGCCCCCGTATAGAGTTCCCGCTCGGCGTCCGAGATGCTGTCCGTGGCCTCGTCGCTGTCTGGTGTGGTCTGCGTCAATGTGTTTCCTCTCCGAGGTGTGGAGGCGGCATCGGCGTGTTCAACGACGTCAGCGGCTTGTTGATCAGCACGCTGGCGCCGAGTGAGGCGGCGAGCCCGGCCCGGCTTGGGGGGCTTCGACAAGGCGGCACCAGGCGGCGAGGTCGGCGGGAGTGTGCAACACGAGGTCCGGGCCAGCGGCGGTGAGGTCGTCGGCGTTGGCGTATCCGTACGCGACGGCGATGGCTCGCAGTCCGGCGGCTTTGGCGTGGCGGATGTCGCTGCCGGTGTCGCCGATGTAGGTGGTCACGCCGTGCTGTCCGCCCAGGTAGCCGAGCTTGTCCGTCTTGCTGCCGGTGTCGTCCCGTGTGAGGAGAACTCGCGGCATCGCGTCCACAGCGAGATCCCGGCTCAGCAGATGCTCGACCGTGGTGCGGTGGCTGCCGGTGACGACGCTGTACCCGGGCCCGTGCGCGAGCGCACCGAGCACGTCCACGAGCTCGGTGATGATGCCGCGTTCCTCCTCGCGGGCGGTCGAGTCGGTCAGCCGCGCGTGGCGCCGCCAGAACCGCTCGGCCTCCTCGTACGGGATCCAGCGGGTGAGCGACTGGCTGAGCACGCCCTGGTAGACCAGCGGGAGCTGCTCGGGACTGGAGAGGTCGGGCAGTTCGGCGAGGCCCATCTCGCTCCGCACGGTCTGGTAGGCGTGCCAGGCCCGTTTCCGGGAGTCGTGCAGGACGCCGTCGAAGTCGAAGGTCAGCAAGTTCGCTCCATCTGCAGGAGAGGGACGCCGCACCAGGCGAGCAGGTTGGGATGGGGAAGACGGCTGGCGAGATCGGCGAGGGTGGCTGCGGTGTCCGGCCAGGTGGCGGAGGGGCCGAGAGGAGCCAGCAGCAGTGCGTCACCGGTCCGTACGACCTCGAACCGGCCTTGGGCCCACTGGACGATCGCGTCCTCGCTGATGTCGTTCCCGCCGCGCGGGGCCCGCGGGGCGGGATAGCCGCCGAACGGCAGGACCGGCTGGAGCAGCGCGCCGGGCGCACCGGCCCAGCGGCGCAGCACGGTCCTTGTGCCGTTCGGGGTGAGCGTCAGGGTCTCCTGGAGGATGAGAGCGGCCTCGCTCATGGCCGACTGCAGGCGATACGCCTCCCGTGCGGTGTCCGCGGCGCGCTCCAGGTTGTAGGTGCGCGGGAGCTGGTCGCCTCGTGCGGGGCCGTAGCAGAGCAGGGCCGTCGCGAGCGCCGGCAGACACGAGGCTTCGCCGGGCCGGCGCCGGTCGACGGCGGCGGCTACCGACTTGAGTTCGCATCCGAAGGCGATGGTGAGCGCCGCGAGGTCGATCAAGGGGGTGAACAGCTCGTTGTCGCGACGGTAGGCGTGGGTGAGATGCCCGGTCTTGCGCAGACGTCCGGCGGCGTCGATGATCCACTTCTCCGCCTCGCACCGGCCGTCGGGCACCGAGGAGCCCATCGACGCCATCCACTGCTGCAACCGGGGCAGGACCGTTACCGGGTGGTCGCCGGTGAATACGGTGGCGAGCCTCTTCAGGGCCGCCGGGGCGGGGACCGGAACGCGCAGGGCCTTGGTCATCGGGAGCCGGACGGAGCGTTCCAGGACGTAGTCGACGGCCTCGTCGAGCCAGAGCTCCATGCCCTCGGCCGGGCGGGCGGCGGCGTCCAGCTCTTTGGTGATCACCATGGCCGGCGCGACACCCACGGTGGCCGGCGGGACGCGGCCGCTGGCCAGTTCGGTGGCCGCCGTGCGGGCCGCGTCGCCGAAGATGCCGGGCGGCACCCAGGACGCCACTACCTGCTGCCGGCTGCCGGACGGCGTCACCAGGGCGAAGGCGGCCCGCGCGGGCGAGCGATGCCGTAGCCCCGGCCATCCGGTCAGCGCGGAGTTCTCCCGCCCCGCCCGGAATCCGGCCACACCCGCAGGACGCTGCTCGCCCTGCCAGGTGACGTCCTCGTCCAGGTACGTGCTCAGAGCGCCGGGGGCCAGGCGGCGCGTGGAGGCCCAGAGGGAACGGGGCAGGGTGGTGACGGGGATGCCGGCTTCGCGCAGCGGCTGGACATCGTCCTGCTTGACCACCGGCACGAGGACGTCCACCGTCCCGGGCTTGCCCAGGCGTTGGGCGAGAGACACGAGGGTCCGGCCGGTCAGCGGCGGGTCGTCGACCAGCAGGATCCGGCGCTGGCCGAGGGTGACGTGGTCACTCGGGCGGACGCAGATGCAGGTGACGTCGAGTCCTTCGCGGGAAAGACGGGCCGCGACCAGCGGGGCCAGGTATGCCCCGCCCGTCCGCACCCCGACCACGGTCACCGGCCCTCGGGCCGACGTGGCGGACAGCCAGTTCTCGGCGAGCTGGACGAGGTCGGGCCACTCCACGCCCTGGACGGCCAGGGACGCCGGGAGGCGTACGACCGATTCGTCGCTGCGCAGCGAGAGGGGAACCAGGCCGGCGTCCGGGCCGACGACCTGCCTCTCGCCGGTGATGAGCCGCCGGGCCGCGCGCAGGACGAAGGTCCGCAGCTGGCCGGCCTCGGGCAGGACGCGGTCTTCGGCCCGGACCCACAGCGCGGTGAGTATCTCGTAGCAGCGCAGGGCGCTGACCGCCAGGCCCTCGCTCGCGACGAGGTCGCGAGCGAGGGAACCGACGGTCAGCGGCCTGACGGGAAGCCTGGTCATGCGGTGGTCTCGCGGCGCGCGACGGCGTGCACGAGCCGTCCGAGGTTCCGGTAGGGGCTGCGGGTGGAGGCGGCCCACTCTGTGGCCAGCGCCTCGCCGAACGTGGCCTCGTCGGGCCGCCATTCGCCCTTGATGTGGTCGTGGAAGATCCGGACGCCCTGCCATTCCAGCGGGGTCAGGCCGTTGTCGCGGGCGAGCTGGGCCAGGTGGTCGGGTGTGTCGCCGCGGGTGACGAGGCCGAGGTTGCCCAGGCTCGCGCTCTGGCCGCTCTCGATCTGCTCGCGGGCCGATTCGTACTCGCCGCGCAGGGCCTCGCGCATCCCGACCGCGAGGGCGTTCTTCGTCAGGACGCTCAGGATCCCGCCGGGGGCGACGAGCCGGGCGAGATGGGCGATCGGCTCGGCGGAGTCCGGCAGATACATCACGACGCCGTGGCAGCACACCGCGTCGAACTCCTGGCCGGCGAAGGGCAGGTTGTAGATGTCGGCCTCGACGAGGGTGACGCGGTCGGCGACGCCCGCCGCGCCGAGCTTGTCCTTCGCGCGCTTGAGCATGTCGGAGGAGACTTCGGCGCCGGTGACGTGGTGACCGGCCGCGGCCAGGCGCAGCACCATCTCGCCGTCGCCGCAGCCGACGTCCAGGACACGGGCTGGCTTGTCGCCGAGCTCCGCCAGGACGCGGCGCGCCACGATCTCGTGGCGCAGCCGTCCGCGCCCGCTGCCGTTGTAGGAGGCGTAGCCGTTGCCGACGGTGCCGAAGTCGGTGGGTTGGGTGGTCATGAGGAGAACTCCTTGTTGATCTGGGGCCAGTGCTCGACGAAGAAACGGAACGAGGGGTAACGGCCGGAGTCCAGCGCGGCGGCGACTTCGCCCGTGGGGGTGAACGTGCCGGCGCGCAGGGCCTGGCGGATGGCGACCAGCCGCGGTATTCGCCTGGCCAGCTGAGGGACCCGCGCGCGGGCCTCGGCGTAGGGGAGCCACGCGGCGAGCTGACCGTGGGTCATCTCCTCCCACACCACGGCGTCGATGCGCTCCTTTCCCAGGCGCAGGGCGACCAGGTGCGGTACGGCGGTCCGCTCGGGGCCGGCGCCGCGGTGGCCCAGGGCTGTGACCTGTCCGGGAAATCCGGTGCGCAGGTCGGTCAGGTGCTGCGCGAACGCGGCTCCCAGCCGGCACGACAGGCAGACGCACACGGAGTCGGTCTCGGCCAGGTCGTCGATGGTGAAGACGCGCTCACCCACGGCCGTCTCCCGCCGGCGGCGTGCTGGTGGGGCCGTAGAGCTGGTAGTAGGCGTCGATGATCCCGGACTCGGACAGAATCCGGTTGGTGGCGGCCACGTTGTGGCCGGGCTTCAGCCGCTCGTCGCCCTGGGCCAGTGCGACGGCGCCCACGGCGAGACCGGCGAGCACAAGGTCGACGTACCGGTTGGACAGCGACTCGGCGTAGTGGAAGTTGATCGGCATGCCGTGTCCGACCGCGAGCACGTCCGGCCCGTCGGCGAGCGTGTAGCCGGTGCCCAGGACACCGCGCTCCGCCACGGTGCTGCTGCCCGCGCGCAGCTCGGCGAGCGCGAACTCGTAGTCGCGCGACGTCGTGCTGACGAGGAAGGACCGCGGCGGCAGGAGCCGGGCCTGCTCCAGACCGAAGCTCGTGGCGCCGACGCAGCCGATCACCAGCTTCGGCTGGTGAGACGCGACCAGGCGGTTGAGCGACCGGCCGGTGACGTAGCCCTGCTCGTGCGCGCCGACCAGGCGGGTGATGTCGGCGTCGTACACGGCGACCCGCATCCGCCGGTCGCGCAGCACCCCGGCCACCTCGCTGCCGATCCGGCCGAAGCCGAGGACGAGAGCGGCCTGCCCCTCGAACTTCTCGTCCGGCAGCAGCCGCAACGTGTTGCGGACCGCCGCGTCGGCGATGCCGTAGGACTCGATCATGCTCTTCATGTCGCTCTCGGCGACGCTGAAGAGCGGGATGGGCAGGTCGAGGCCGTCGAGCTTGCGGATACCGGAGGTGGTTTGCTCCACCAGCCCGGTGAAGTGCCCCGCTAAGGACGGCATGTGCGTGAGGACGGCCGGCATCACGTATCCGCCGTCGTCCATCACGATGCTGCTCAGCCCTGCCGCCTCCGCCTTCACGACGTGGCTCTTGATGCCGGCCAGCAGGTCCCGGTAGCGCCACACCTCGATCCCGTACCTGTGGACCAGGTGCGCGTCGACGCGGCGGGAGTGCGCGTAGGGGTACTCCTTGTCGATCACCGTCATGTTCGCCGGGTCCACGCCGAGGGCGAGGAGGCTGTCGACCAGGGCCAGGAAGTCCCGCATGTGGTGGATCGTGAGGATGACGCCGACGCCGGACAGCGGCCGGCCGATCCACCGGTCGCTCAGCGTGCTGGTCAGCGGCAGCTCGTCGACGACGGCCGCCATCTCCGTTTCGGTGAGCGGCAGATGCCGGACATCCTCGAAGAACCGCTCCGCGCCCGCGCTCGTCCCGTTCACATGCGACGCCGTGATCCGGTGGGTGCCCGGGGCCACCGCGCCCGGCTCCGCGGGCGCGCCCACCGTCAGGTGCCCCCGTCCGCCGTCGGCGAGCGAACACACCCAGGACTGCTGCGCGTCGTCGTGCCAGATGTCCTCGACCTGAGGAGTGCGGCGCATACGGGCGAGAAGGGAGTCGAGGAGCTGCCGGACCTCGGACCGGGTGCCGGCCACGTCGACCGTGTGGATCGTCGGGTACGGATGGCTGGTCAGGGACATGCGGGTCCTCCTTGGGCCGGATCGGGTGTGCCGCCGTGGCCCGGCTGCTGTTCGTCGGGCGAAGCGAAGAGGTGACAGGTGCCGAGAACGCTCATGCCGCCGGCCACGAACGGTGCCGGGTTGTCCCGGGTCACCGCCCGTACGGCGGCCAGGGCGTTCCGGTCGGCGAGAGCGAGCGCATCCTCGATCAGCCGGGGCCGGACGGCCTGTGGGGCCCAAACCTCGGCCAGAAGCAGCTCGCTGGTGGCGGCGTTGCGCTGGGCCAGGGCGAGCAGCAGGGAGCCGGTCGCGGGGTCGAGCAGCAGATTCTCGGGCCGGAACCGGGCGTCGTCCCGCCACCGGTCCAAGGTCGCCTGCGCGGACGCCGGCGCGTGGCCGCCGAACCGCTGTGCAGCCCGAGCGACATATCCGGCGAGGTCATCGACTCCCTCCGCGGTGACCAATCGGTCGACTCGGGCAGCGGGACCACACGGCGCAGGCCGGTGCAGGACGGTCACCGTGTACAGCACCCACCACCCGGCGCCCGCGAAGAATGCGGCAGCACCGGGACGGTCCAGCGGCACGTCCGTGGTCACCAACGGCCACTCGACCGCGCCAACCACCCTCTCCAGCAGCCTCTGTCCCAGACCCGTTCGGCGGGCCGACGGAGCGACGACCGGACCCCACAGCCGCGCCCTCAACTCACCGGGCTCAGGCCGGCGCACGGCACACCAGCCGGCAAGAGCGCCACTGCCGTCACGGGCCAGCGCGAGCACGGGCGGTTCTCCAGACAGTGCGTTCGTCAGCCTGGAGCGGACCAGGGAGGCACTGACCGGGCGGTCGTCGCTGCACCCGGTGATGCACTGCTGGGCAAGGCCGGCGGCTTCCTCGCACAGGCCGGCCGACAGGTCATCGGCGAAGCCGATCCGGTAGCCCGCAGTGCTCACCCGGGTGTCAGGAACGGCGACACGATCTCCGCCACCGGGATCGACGCGCTTGATGTCGCTCATGCTCCGGCTCCTTCGGCAGGCGCGGTGCTCACCGTGCGCCCTCCAGCCAGCGGCAGGCGGCTGGTGGCCACGACGAGATGCCCGGACCCGCCGGACGTCAGGGCGCGGATCTGATCGGCGTGGGTGACGCCGTCCAGCAGCAGGCACACCGGTGGCCGGGCGGCGGTCGCCGATCTCCACCAGCAGGCCAGCTTGTCGATCGCGCCCGCCTGAATGCTGGGGTGCGGACTGTTCCCGCTGATGGTGTTGTGCACCACCGCGGGCAGACGCGGCACCTCGCGTGCCGGCTCGGTCATGATCTCGCCTCCGTGATTGTCAGAGTCTGGTCTCGTCGCGAACGCGGGCCGCTATCCGGAACGAGCCGGACGCGGGCTCTGCTCCGGGTACGGGCGCCCGCCCCGCCGCGCGGAGCGCTGCCCGCGTGGAAGGGGCGGACAGAGCCGGCGGTGGCCGTCACGTAGCGGTCCCGGACGGGCCAGCGGGTGCCGCCGCGAGCCGTTCGGCGACCGCGAGGATCATCGCCAGCTGGTATCCGGCCGTACGGGACAACGGGAGCGGCCGGGGCCGCAGCGCCTGCTCCGCCCGACGGCACCAGGCCCTCAAGAAGGCGTCGACGCCATCACGCACCGCGTGGAGTCGGGGGGACTTCGGGTCGGTGGCGAGGCACTGGTCGATGTGCCGCAGCAGCATGCCCGCGGCCCGGCAGGGGATGAGCAGGGCCAGGTCCTGGCCGCTGCCAGCCTCCGAATTCTCCCGAATCAGCTCGGCCATCCTCGGCAGGATCGACCGCGTCTCGATCGCGGCGTTCAGGAAGAAGAGGTCCTGCGACTGCGGGAGTCGGTCGATCAGCCTGCCGAGCGCGTCGTGGGCCTCGGTGAGGAAACAGACGGCCTTCTCGGACGGCAGGTCGATCGGGGTGGTGGCCCACATCGGTACCTCGGGAAGGATTCCAAGCCCGCCGTGGCGGTCCGTGTAGTGGGCGCTGCTGGCGCCGGTGTGCCCCCACGTCCCCTCCTCGCTCCCTGTCGCTTTGGGAGGGGTGAGGTCCGGCAGGACGAAGACGCCCTTGCCCTGGGGCGGGAGGTCGATGCAGTCCATCGGCGACCCCTCGACGGGCAGCCCGTGCGATCCGGCGATGTCCGCCATGACCTCGGCGAGCCAGGGCTCCGCACGGGAGGTCAGCAGGAAGGTCCCCGACGAGTCGGCGTTGTGGAGCGACACGGTCAGCGCCGGCCGGACCGCGTCGATCACGCCCATGACGGCGCGGGTCTCCGGCAGCGTCGCGGTGAAGTGCGAGGTGGGGAAGGTCCATTCGGGCTGGGCGGCGGCCGGCGGCCGGTACAGGCCGCGGTGGTACGCCTCCAGCGACGGCGGCCACGGCGTCGCGGCCCACCACGACTCGTTGGCCGCGACGCCGTCGGGGTCGGCGCATCCCACGATGTGCCAGGTGACCCGCTCGCGGGCCTCGGCGTGGCCGGTGACGTACCGGGCGAGCGCCAGCGCGGTCGCCATCCCGATCGGTTCATTGGGGTGCGGGGCCCCGAGGACGAGCACGGGCAGGGGCCCGCCGGGGACGGTCAGCATCGTCATCGGGCGGCCGGCGCGGGAACGGCCGAACTCCTGCAGCGAGCAGACCCCCGGGTGCTCGGCCGCGATGCCGTGCAGAGCCAGGCCCAGCTCGTCCAGGGTGGGCGGCCGGTCGCCGACGTACGCCGCCGTGTCGAGGTGCCGGGTCATAAGGTCTGCCCTTCGAGTGCATCGTGGACGGTGGGGTGCACCGTCCGGACGGCGTGTTCGCGGGGCTGAGCTGCCGTGGCGTTGGCCGCCGATGACGGCGGCTGCTCTTCGGCAGGTTTCAAGTCCGGCACGGACGCGGCGCCCAGGGTGTGGTTGTCGGCCGTCTGGGCGGTCGCGCCGACGAGGGCGAGGCCAAGGACGTTCGCCGCGATCAGGAAGAGGCCGGGGATGGCCTCGGAATCGAGGACGGGCCGTCCACGTCTGCCCGGGTAGGCCGATGAGAGTGCTCGGAGACGCACGGCTACTCCTCCTTCCCGGGGGTGGGCTGGGGGACGAGGCCGGGCAGGAGGTTCCAGGCGGCAGCCAGGGCGGCAAGGTGGGCATCGGTCCGGGCCCCACACCGCACGCGCAGCTCCTCGACGTGGGTGACGAAGGCGTCGCCGTCGCGGAGGTCTTCCGGGAGGGTGACCTCGGGGGCGAGCTTGGTGAGAACCCTCAGGACCGCGATGTCGACGGGACGGAGATCCGGGGCGCGCATGCCGGCCTGCGGCGGGGGCAGATGACCGCAGGCCAGCAGGGCGACCGCCCGGTCGACCGCGGTAGCGGCGCCCAAGCGGAGCCCGATCTCGGTGAGGCGCCGGCGGACCGTCCCGATGAACATCGACAGCCGCCGCGCGGCCCCTTCCGGCGTCTCGCCTTCGAGAAGCATCCTGCCGACCGCCAGATGCGACGCGTTCAGCGGACGTGCGCCCGCGGGGGCCGTCATACCCTGGCTCCGGACTCACCACGACCATGTGCGCCACCCAGGTTCGCGGTGGCGGCGGCGCGTACGGCGCCCAAGAGCGCGATGTGGCTGAACGCCTGCGGGAAGTTGCCGAGCCGGCGCCCGGCGACAGGGTCGTACTCCTCAGCGAGCAGGCCGAGGCCGTTGCTCGCCGCGAGCAGGCTGTCCAGGACGGTGCGGGCCTCGTAGGGGCGGCCGATCAGAGCGAGGCACTCGGCCAGCCACCCGCTGCAGATCAGGAAGCAGCTCTCGTCGCCGGGGAAGCCATCGAGGCCGACCCGGTCGCCCGAGGTCCGGTACCGCAGCACCAGACCGTCATCCGTGCCCAGCTCACACTGGACCGCCTCGACCGTGCCGATCACCCGCTTGTCGTCCGCCGGCAGAAACCCGGTGAGCATGGCGTGAAGGAGGGAGGCATCCAGCTCCGCCGAGCCGTAGGACTGGGTGAAGGTGTTCCGCTCGGCGTCGTAACCCTTCTCGCACACCTCGGCGTGGATCGCCGCGCGCAGCACCCGCCACCGCTCCACCGGCCCCTCGGCGTGCCCGCCCTCGATGAACCGGATAGCTCGATCGAGCGCGGTCCAGGCCATGATCTTGGAGTGGACGAAGTGCCGCTGCGGCCCGCGTACCTCCCAGATGCCAGCGTCGGGCTTGTCCCACAGCTTCTCCAGCTCCGTGGCGAGACCGACGACGACCGAGCCGATCCGCCGCGCCCACCCGGGGGCGTCGAGCGCCACATCGCAGAGAACGTCCGCGAGTTCACCGTAGACGTCGATCTGCAGCTGCCCGGCCGCGCCGTTGCCGATCCGGACCGGCGCCGAGCCCTCGTACCCGGGCAGCCAGCCCAGCTCCCGCTCGGCCAGCTCCGTCTCGCCGCCGACCCCGTACATGATCTGCCGCCGTCCGGGAGTACCCGCGCCGGCGGCCACCATCCAGCTGATCCACGCCTGGGCCTCGCGCAGGTAGCCGGAGTCGGCCAGGGCCCCGATGGTGAAAGCGCCGTCACGCAGCCAGGCGTAGCGGTAGTCGTAGTTGCGGACGCCGCCGATCTCCTCGGGCAACGAGGTGGTCGGTGCGGCCACGATCGCGCCGGTCGGCGCGTAGATGAGCGCGGCCAGGGTCAGCAGCGAGCGGACAACCGCCTCACGGTCCGGACCGGTGTAGGTGCAGCGGGCCGCCCACTCCTCCCAGAAGTCGAGCGTGTGCTTCAGCAGGGCATCGGGGGCCGGCGAAGGGGGCGGGCTGTGCACGCCGCCCTCCTGCCACGACAGCACGAAGGCAACCTGCTCGTCCGCGGAGACAGTGAACTCGGCGACGAGATCGGCGCCGTCCCGGCGCACGCGGGCATCGGCGTCGACCCACAGCTGCGAGCCGTCGGCCGTGTCGAGGTCGATGGCGTGGCACCGGCCCACTTCGGTGATCCGGGGGGTGGTGCGGCCGTATCCGGGCCGCGCCCGCAGCAGCGACCGCATCGTCACCTGGCCGGTCAGGCCGGTCACGATCCGGACCAGCCGCGGCGTCCCGCCGCCCGGCACCATGAAGTCGGTGACCGTCGTGGTGCCGGAATTGGTGCTCCACCAGGTCTCCAGGACCATCGAGTCACCCACGTACCGGCGGCAGGACCCCGGCACGGTGTCCCCGTCCAGGTAGACGGAGGGGGCGAGGTGCCAGAAACCGTGTTCGGCGGAACCCAGAAGGCTGGCGAAGACGGCGTCCGAGTCGAACCGGGGCATGCACAGACAGTCGATGGAGCCGTCCCGGCGCACCAGGGCGCTGCCCCGCTGATCGCCGATCAGGCCGTGATCCTCGATCAGGCCGGGGCCGGGCGCCAGCGTCCGCACGGCCGCCTGTCGGCGAAGAGCAACGGTCTGGACCGTCTCGGCGGGCGCGGTCATGCGGCCACCGCCAGGTTGCCACGGCGCGGGGCGATGATCCGGCCGTTGGGGAGCAGCTCCCCGGTGTCCTCGAAGAGCAGGACGCCGTTGCACAGCAGGCTCCATCCCTGCTCAGGGTGAGACGCGGTTGGGCGGGCCGCCTCCCGGTCGGCGGAGTCGGCGGTGGGGCAGACGGGTTGGTGCTGGCACATGTGAAGTCCTGGGTTGGCAGGAGGGACAGGGAGGGTGAGGGAGCCGGTCTCGTCAAGCGGGCCGGTGGCGGGAGGAGGGGGGCGTCTCGGCTGGACGAGGACGCGCTGTTCCCGGTTCGGCAGGAGCGCTGCAAGGGACGCGGACCGTAATGCGTTCACGCCGCACCCGCCCCGGCCCCGCCTGCGGTGACGGCCTGCCGGCCGTGCGCGCCCGGGTGGTGTCCGGAGCCCAGGGCCATACTGGTGACGACCGCCCAGCCCCCGGCACTGACTTCCACCAGGCCGCATGCCGCCAGGTCCGCGAGCGCCAGATCGACGTGCTCACCCGGAACCCGAAGATCTTTCGCCAGTGAGTCCCGGTCGGCCAGGACGCCCGGGGGTAGGCCGCCGCTTTGGATTCGCCGCTCGATCTCGGCAGCTACCGAGCCGACCGACGGACAGGGCGGAAGCGTCCGCCTGAGCGCCCGCAGCATGTTCCGAGCCCTGCCAGTCAGGACGCACACGTCGGCGTAGCTCCTGGTGCCGGAGCGCTCGGGCGGCGTCAGCGCGGAGATCCACGCGTCCCACCGCGCCTGTTCCGCAGGGGAGTCGGTGTGGTCGCGCCGGGACCGAGCCAGACCCAGCCAAGGTCCGGTCGCCGCCCAGACGCGGTGGTGCGCGTTCTCGACGGCCGCCGCTGTCCAGACGCGGCGGGTGGTTACCCGCCGCAGTGCGGTGAGGTCCTGTTTCAGCATGGTCGCCGTCCGTACGACGGCCGGGTCCGCCGGTCGGCGGAAATGAAGAGAGAACACGGTTACTCCGAGGTCGAGAGCGGGGAGGCGGCGCGGTAGACGAGGAAGTCGACGGTCTCGGGGTGCCAGAAGCGTGCTCGGGAGCGGAGGGCGAGGCCGGTGCCGGACAGGGCCTGATGCAGGCGGCCGAGGCACTCGCGCCAGTGCTCCTTCGCGTCGTCGGGCCGCAGCCCGGCCGGTCTAGATGACGGCGCGAGACGGCCCCTCCGCGTCAGCTGGCGGCGGGCCGGCTCTTGCGTTCGGCCCGATGGAGGAGTCCGGCCGCACGTCGTCCTGGTCTCGCGGCGTCAGGTCTTCACGGCCAGAGCCGGTGACAGGACCTTGCCGGCGGGCGGTCGCACCTGCTCCCGGAGGTTCTCGGGCGCTTCCGGGCCGGCAGCGGCGGTCATGCCGCGTCCACAAGGACGGCGGGCGTCGCGCCGTGGAAGCTCGGGTCCGCTGACAGGCGGTCCCGCAGTCTCCGCAGCGCGAGGCCGGCAGGCGGAAGTCCCACTGCGGCCCGGCGCGCGTCGAGGTCGCCGACCGGGTTGGACACCCTCTGCCGCTGGGGTCCGTCGGGGCCGAGGCGGTACTGGGTGCCGTAGAGCTGCGGCAGATCGGCGTTCACGAGACACCGGTCGTAGAGGTGAGCCCACTGCCGTAAGGAGGCGGTACCCCGGTCCACGGCCTCGTGCATCAACCGGGAGGCGAGCCGCTGGACGTCGGCCCGGGTGTCCGCGCGAAGAGCGAGACGCCACGCGGCCCTCGCCCCTTCCTCTCCGGTGAGCGGCACGCCGGGCCATCCGTAGTCCGCGACGGCTCGCGCCAGGAACGCCGCGTTGACGTGATCCATGTGGCGGCCCGCGCCGACCAACTGGTCGACCGGCTGCATTCGGGCCAGTCGAGCCCAGTGCTCATCAGCCCTCGTCGCCCGGTCGACCAGCTCTCGCGCGAGGTAGGGGTGCGTCGGGGCGGTACTCGTCACGCTCAGGGTCTGTGACGTGTGGTCGGTGCTCACGCGGCATCACCCGCGAGGTCGAGGATGCCCAGGACAGCGTTGGCCACGCACGCGAGACGCCAGGCTTCGATCTCCCGCTCCGCCGGCAAGTCGTGCAGCGCGGCGGTGACGGTGAGCCCGAGGACGGCGTACGCGGCCGGGTCGTTCGGGTGTCGGCGGGCGGCGAGTGGGAGCAGGTCCGCGGCGGCGGCGACCAGGCTCTGGCGCACGTTCCGCAGCGATTCGGTGTCGGGGACTAAGCGGCGGTGCCACCAGACCTTGGCCCTGTGGCAGCTCGCGCGGATCGCCGCACGATCGAGGTCCGTACTGGACGGTGCAGCACTGCGTAGCCGCCCGACCAAGCTCTGCAGCGTGGGCGGCGCGCTCACAGGGGCAGGCGGCACCGGGCTGACCACTGCTCTCAAGCCCTGCTGGACGGACAGGAACCCCTCTTCGTGCAGCTGGTGCAAGGCCCGGCTGACGACCGGCTTCTCAGTAACGAGGAGCCGGGACAGCTCCTGCTGGGTGGGCAGGGACGACACGGGGGGATAGACGCCGGCCGACACCAGAACGCGCAGCAGGTCGGTCGCGACAGCGAGCTGGCGGCATGTCTTCCTGGGGCTGGCCACCTGGGCTTGGTACGAGTGGCCGACCGCTATCAGTCCATCGGCTGCGAGGTCCTGGAGCGCTAGGTCCACTCGCGTCCTGGCGAACGAAGTGAGACCCGCTTCCGCCGGAATGCGCACACGCGACCGCAGACTCCCGGACGGGAGAGCGCCGTCGGTGATCTTCATGCGTATCCGGTCCGCGAGTTCGCTTACGCTCGGCCCCGGCAAGAACGCCTCCGCCAGATCCCGGAGCAGCAGCCGTGCCGCTGTGCTCACCGACACGAAATCGGCTTCGGGGCTGTTGCGCACCTGGTCAATGAGGTCCTGCCAGCAGACCTGGTCGGAAGGCGAGCCTTCTGCTTCCCTCCGGCGGTTCTCGGCGACCTGCAGCGAGGGCGTCACCACCCGCAGCACACCCTCCGTGTCGCCGCCGGAGAGCCTGCCGTGCCACCTCTCGATCCGCGACAGCGCCACCAGATCCGACCGGAGCTGGATGGACACCGAGTTGCCGATGGGATCGCCTTTCTGCGAGTTGGGAACGGCTTCGGTGTTGGCGGTCATGATGCTCCGGTGATGAGACGGGAGGAAGAAACGGTGGGCTGGAAGGCGGAGTGCACGCGCCGAAGGCGACGCTCCCGCGGGACTGCGGGAGAAGTTGTGCCCGCCGAGGAGGTTTCTCGGCGCTCCCCGCGCGGAGGAACGAGTCGTCTTCTTCCTGCGACGGACGGCCGGTTGGACCACGGGGAGGAGCGGTTTGATGGCCACGGAGAGACGGCGCGTCATGCGGCGTCACCTCTCACCAGGTCGAGCAGGTCCAGGAGGGCCTGGGCGTAGCGACGCAGGTAACCGACCGTGTCATCACCCTCGGACATGCCCTGGTGGAGCGCACGTGCCTGCGCGATCAGATCGGTCGGAGCGGGTCGTACCCGGACCGTCGCTCGGTTGATGGTCGGTTCGGTCGCACGCCTGAACTGGAAGGTGATCCAGGCAACGTCCTCTTCGGAGAACGCGGCGGCCTTCAACGCGACCTCCCTGCCGTGGCGCCGCCGGTACGGGAACTGGCCCAGCAGGGCACTGGCCGCAGTCGTGGCCGCAGGAGGTGTCGGTGCGTGACAGGGGTCCATGACGGCGTCGATGGCGGCGAACAGGACCTCGTCGTCGTCCGGCGGGTCGTCCACCACAGACTGGCGGAGGGCAGTGAGTGCCCAGAGCATCGTGCTCACGTCGCAGCTCGCGGCCAGCATCACAGCCTCACCGCCAGCGCCGGCGGGACATCCAGCTCCATCCAGACCGTTTTCCCCCGGCCGACTCCTGGCTGGACTCCCCAGTTCGCGGCCAAGGCGTCAACCAGGATCAGCCCGCGGCCCCCCTCGTGGTCACCGCTCTCCGAATGAAGCTGGGGCCAGTCGTCCGAAGCATCGTGCACTTCGACACGGACACGCCCACGCAGGCGGGAAACCCTCACGGTGATCTCCCCTGCCGACTGGCTGCGGCAGCCGTGTTCCACTGCGTTCGCCATCAGCTCCTGGGCCCCGAGCGCGACGTCGTCCGCGATTGAGGAAAGCCCGGCACAGCACATCAGCCGGTGCAGCTCCCGGCGAGCCTCGGAAACGAGGGAGAAGTCCGCCGGAAAAGCCGAAACGGCCTGGAACGAGTGCCCGCCGTACGGCATTGGCTCGGCGGTGGACGGGGAGCGTGGCCGCTCGCCGGCGGTGTTGTGTTCCTGCTGGCTACGGGCGTGCACCACCGTGGCGGTGAAAAGCGGACGGAGGCCGGCCGCGGGGTCGTGCACGTTCATCAGCTCCCCTTCCTGGACCTTGTAAGGGCCAATTCCAGTCACCGTCCTCGCCCGTAGGCGTGACGAGGCCGATTCCGTTGCATCGCACGAGGGTTGGAGGAATATCGTCCTGACGAGAAAACCGCGCTTACGGGTCCGCAGGTATCCCCGCGGCCTCAGCAAGGTGATGCACGTGATGCAAGATCGTTTCAGGGACAGGGGCGCACACTCGTGAGCCGGATGCGCAACACCAAACTGGACGCTCTCGTCCAGGAACTCGGCTTGTCGCAGCGGCAACTGGCCGCCCGCTTCCGAGCCGTCGCGGCCGAGAACGGTGCCACAGAGCTGCTTCGATACGACCAGTCGCGCATCGCCCGATGGATCGGAGGCGCGATCCCCGAAGGTCGGGCACCGCATATCTTGGCGGAGACGCTCACCCGTGGCCTTGGCCGTGTCATCACGCTCGCCGACATCGGGCTGGAGCAGGAAGACCGAGCCGCGCCGCCAGCACCCGGGTGGAGCGTCGATGCCCTCACCACGCTGGCGACCCTCGGGAGCACGGACATGGACATAGAGCGACGCCAGGTGCTGGCGCAGACGGCCTACTCGGTTGCGGGCCTGGTTCTCCCCTCCGAGGCCGAGTGGCAGCAGGCGGCGGAACGCGCTCGGGCCAGGAAGCCGCTCACGCAGCGCGCCGTCACCCTCGATGACGTCGCCAGTGTCCGCGAGATGACGCAGTTCCTCTCCCGGCGGGACCAGGAGCGCGGCGGGAGAGGCGTGGGGCGCACCGCGCTCGTCGCCTACCTGCGCACCGATGTCGCCGAGCTTCTCTCCGGCCGGTTCCCCACCGACCATGTACGCCGGGCCATGACCTCTGCGGCAGCCGAACTTGCCTACCTCGCGGGATGGACGTCCTTCGACGCGGGCGAGCACCCGATCGCGCTCCGGTGGCTGACCTTGGCGACCCAGCTCGCCGAGGAGGCCGGCGACGCGCCCCTCGCCGGACACGTGCTGCGCGCCATGGCCCACCAGGCGGTCGACCTGAAGCAGCCGGCGGAGGCCGTCCGCCTGGCAGAAGGATCCCTCTCCGGTCGCCGATACCGGGAGGCGTGTTGGCGGGAGAAGGCACTCCTCGGAGTTGTTCACGCCCGGGCGCTGGCTGCCGCCGGGCACAAGGCGCAGGCCGCAACCGCGCTCCTCCAGGCCGAAAAGGATCTCGGGCGTGCCACCGACGAAGGCGAGGAACCGGAGCGCGTCTGGTTCTTCGCTGAGGCCAGCCTCGCCCACGAAACCGGCGCCACGCTGAGGGATCTCGGCGACCTGAAGGGCGCCGAGAAGGAGTTCAAGCGCAGCGTCCGCACCCGCCGGGCGCAGTTCAAGCGCACCCACTCCGTGACCCTGGGATACCTCGGTGACGTACAGGTCCGGCAAGGGCAGCTCGACGCGGCCTGCGCCACCTGGCAGCAGGCGCTCGACGCGATGACCGGGGTACAGTCCGGCCGCGCACGGGAGACCGTCGTGCAGATGCGCCGAGCTCTGAGCCCGTTCCGAACGCGAGGCGGCAGCCCGGCGGCCGAGCTCGATGCCCAGGCGCGCGCAGTGCTCGCCGCCCGCTGACCGATAGCGTACGGACGCCCGGATCAGGAAACCCCCGCCCTCGAACGGCGGCCATAGCAGGAGAGGCAGTACATGTTCAAGGCCAGCAACTATCTCCAGGTTCCGGTGATCGCCACCGTTGTTGGAGGCCAGACCGGTCGCCTCGACGACTACAAGGCCGGCGTCGAATCGATCATCCGCCTCGTTCCGGAAATCCCTGAGAGCGCCCTCGAAGGGATCGACGAGTTCGGCCACGTCGAGGTGGTCTTCCACTTCCACCTGGGATCGGACAGCGACATCGAACTCGAACCGCGCAGCCCGCGGGGGAACCCCGAGTGGCCCGCCACCGGCGGACTTGTACACCGGAACCATCGCCGCCCCGCCCGCCTCGGGGTCTCGTACCCCCGCCTGCTGCGAGTCGAGGGCCGGGACCTTCACGTCACGGACCTGGACGCCGATGACGGCACGCCGGTGATCGACCTGGCGCCCGTCTTCCGAGAGATGCTGCCCCGCAGCCCCGTCCGCCAGCCGGAATGGCCGACCGACATGCTGAAGAACTACTGGCGGGACGCTCGCGAGCGGCCCTGAAGCGAGAACCGCCTTCGGGGCCCCCTGCCGGCCAGCCGCGCCCGCGATGCAATAAGGCAAGGGGAAGCTGCTCCGCCCGTCCCAGCCATCGCGGTCGCATCCCAGCGGCGCGTGCACTGCACCGAGATCGCCGCGTAGCCGAAGGCGCCCGCTGCGAGATGCGGACACGGCCCTGCGTACTCGTCCCATGGGGCATCTCCTTTCTGCAGCAGCGGATCAAAATGCCCCGGAACCAACAAAGTTCAACGGGGAGCAACGGGTGCAGTGCCATGAGTCTGGAGCCGCGCCGGCTGGCAGGGCACCGCCGCAGCGATATCGCTGCGGCGATATCGATCTCCGCCTAGCCTGGACTCACGGCTGGGGCGAGCTGGATCACGACCAGGGGAGCTGAGGTGGTCATGCCAGAGACGCCTGGGCGGATGTGCGAACGGTGCGGGCTGCCGATGAGCCGATACAACCCGGATACGCGGTGCGCTGCCTGTGCCCGGACCGATGAGACACCGACGGTCCCGGTCCGGGCTTGGCGCGACGAGCAAGTACACGAGGCCCTTGCTACCTGGGATTTCGGAACTGTCGTACGCCTTGTCCGACGCCGATCTGGGCTCTCTCAGAAAGCCGTACGCGAGCTGACCGGCCTGACTCAGGGCTACATCTCGGACGTGGAGCGCGGCCTCAAACAGGTCAACGGCCGTGAGGCGATCATCGACCTCCTGACCGGACTTGGGCTTCCTGCCGACCTGCGTCCGCTCCTCCTGGCCCCCTTCGCGCAGGCTGAATCGCAGCGGCTCAGCGCTGCCATCGACCCGGCTCTGCCGTGGACGACGGCTCGTATGGTGACGTCACTGGACGCAGCCGTCGGAGGAGCCATGACCGGATTGAACCGCCGCAGTGTGATCGCCCTGGGTGGGGCCGGCCTCACGCAGTACATCCTGCAAGCAGCCATCGCCCCTCCTGAGGCCATGGCCTCCACCGCCCGGAACGGAATCAGCGTCTCCGGCCAGCTCCTCACCAGCCTGCAGTCGACCACCGACGCTCTGCGCCAGGCCGATGCCAATCACGGCAGTGGCAACCTCGCCCGAGCAGCCACGGCGCACCTCAAGGTCCTTCTCCGGCTCCTAAAAGAAGGGGACTTCACCGAGGAGACCGGCCGGCGCCTTGCGGCGGTGGCCGCGGACACCGCGATCCAGACTGGCTGGTACCACTTCGACAGCGGCGCCCACGACGTCGCCCGCCACCTTCTCCTCGGGGCCCTGCGCGCTGCCCATGCCAGCGGCGACAGCAGGCTGCGCGCCGGGGCGCTGTCCTTCATCGCCATCCACGGCTACTCCGTTGGTGATCCCCGCGACGCGATCACCGCCGCGCGCACAGCCCGCCAGGTCATCGCCGACCAAGACGCCCCCGCCCTGCACGCCATGCTCCTCACCCGCCAGGCCCGCGGGCACGCCCGTCTGCGCGAGGAACGCCAGGCCCGCATCGCCTTGGAGGAGGCCCAGACCCTGTGCGCCCGGGGACGCGGCGAGGACGACCCTCACTGGCTCTACTGGATCAACCCCGGCGAGGTCATGGGCCAGACAGCCAGCTGTTTGCTCGATCTGGGCCGCCCCGACCAGGCCGCCCAGGCATTCGCTGACGCCCGCAACGCCTTCAGCCCGGACGAGATCCGCACCCGCGCCCAGTTCCTCTCCCGCGCCGCCACTGCCCAGATGCGCGCCGGCGACGTCGAGGCCGGATCCGCGACCGGACACGAAGTCCTAGCGCTCGCCGCCGGAGTCCGCTCCGCACGTTTGGACGACAACCTGGACGCGATGCTCGCCGAAGCCCGTCGCTACTCCTCGGCGGCTCCCGCCCGAGACCTTCTGGAACGCGGTCAAGTCGTTATGAGCGAGCGTGCCGCATGATCCTGGTCCTGTGGGACATCGACCGCACCCTCGTTTACACCGGTGACATCGACCGGCTTGTGTACCGGGAGACCTTCACCAGCGTCGTCGGCCGTCCCCCGACCGCTCTGCCGGCCCGCGGCACCGGAGTCACCATGCCCCTGGCAGTCCGCGAGCTCCTGCGCGTCAATCAGGTTCCCGAGAGGAGCGTGGCGACGCTGGCGGACCGTATCGTCGCCGAGCTCCCCGACCGGCTGGCCGGCCACCGGGAGCTGCTGGCCACCGAGGGGGTCATCATGCCCGGAGCTGTGGACGCCTTGACCGCGGTTCACCAGGCGGAGCGCCTGATCCCGACCGTCGTCACGGGAAATCTGAGAGGCAGCGCCGAGACCAAGCTGTCCGAGCTGGGCCTCATCGGCTACCTCGACACCACCATCGGCGGCTACGCGTCCGACGATTCCCACCGCCCGGCTCTCGTACGCATCGCCCAAGACCGGGCAGCCACGAAGCACGGGGCCCAGTTCGATCGCGACAACACCATGATCGTGGGCGACTCGTTGGAAGACGTACGCACCGGCCTGGAAGGCGGCGCCAGGGTCATCGGGGTCGCCTCAGGCACCACCACCGAAGAGCAACTACGAGCAGCAGGGGCAGACCACGTCCTGCCTGACCTCGGCTCGACTCGTACTCTCCTTCGCCTCATCGGCCAGGTTCGGGCTTCCTAGAGCGGGCCTGGCGCCGTCGCGGCCGTGGAACCTAGAGCCATCGCCGTCGTCCGCCCGCATCCGGCGCCCGGCATGGTGGACGGTCCACACAGAGGGGACCTCCACCACCACGCCCAGGAGCCTATCCGGAGCGGCCGGCTTCAGGTACGTGGCGACCTCCGGCTTGGTTCCTTCGGGCGCATGGCGCTGCGTTCGGTGGATCTGCGCAGGGAGTCGGTGGAAGCCGTGCTGACCCGGGCCGAGCGGTCGCTGGGAACGGAGCTGGACCGCGAGAACGTGGTGCGCAAGCGCCGGTCGGTCGGGGCTCGTACGGGCCGCGGGAGGTGGAGTTCGGCCGGGGGGACCCCGGCGCGAGTGCCCCGCGCAGCCGGCGGAGGAGACTGCTGCGGCGTCCCGCACCGGGGCCGATCATGTCTTCCAGGCGGACACCGCCGGGAACGAGGGCCCGGGCGCTGGCCGGAAGGTGAACTGGGACTACGCGGCGGGTGCGCGCAGCAGGACGCCGACGTGTCGGTCGTCGATGCGGAACCGGCGTTGGTCGTCGTGCCAGTGCGCGCAGAGCCGGTCGAGATCGGCCGGGGACATGCTCCGCGCGAACGGGCCGTCGGTACCGGCGCAGCTGTCGACCGGTGTCATCGCGTACAGGCGGCCAGTGCCCGGCTTCAGCAGCCGCCGCAGCTCAACGGCGAGGCGGGCCACATTCAGGTAAGCGAGGGCGTCACGGCAGGCCACGAGATCCACGCTCCCAGGAACCAACGCGCGGGGAGCCTGGTCGACGTTGATGTCCCACAGCGTGTAGGTGATATCGCCGCCGCGGGCCCGAGCGCGTCGGAGCGCGGTCGGCGAGTAGTCGTAGCCGGTCATGCTCCAGCCCTGTTTGGCGAGTTGCCGCGTCCACAGGCCCGAGCCGCATCCGAGGTCGACCGCGACCCTTCCCGCCGTCACCTCGATCTCGTTGATCGGAACCGGCGAGTGCCCTGGCGAGGTCCTGGTTCTCGCGCAAGGTGGGTAACTCTCATGACTGGAGGTCTGCTTTTGGAGCGATGACGTCGAGGTGAGTTTGGTCGCGGAGCGGTGCTGGCTACAGCCGTCGTCCTGAACCCGAGCCGGCAACCGTCGGCGGTCTCGTACTCTGACGCCGTCACCACCAGCCGACCGACACCACGAGTTCAATTTCAGTACCCGAGGCCCTACATCCGGGCAAGGCCGGCGTCGCCGTCGCTGGCGCTGACCAAGCGGGCGAGCAGGTGCAGCGCTCGGGGTGGCGCTGCGGTGGATTGCGGGAACGATCGGTGCGGGGAGGCTGCACCTGCCACTGCAGCGGCGGGAGATGCGGGCGAGCTGCACCCCCGCGCCTGGCGCCCGAGAATCGAGAAGCCCGTTTTGTAGCGTCTTCGCATGCCACGCTCCGCGCCGACGGGCGCCTATCGCGAACTCATGGACTTGACGGCTGCTGACGGGAACCCCGTCAGCGTTGCGCAGCTCGAACGCTGGCGCCGCTCGGGCCTGTTGCCCGCCCCCGACAGGGTGTTCCTGGGGCGGGCCGGAACCCGCACCTCCTACCCGCAGGAAGTGAAAGACCTCGCCCGCGTGCTGGCGCGCCGGCACCGGCCCGGCCGCCCACTAGACGACACAGTCCTGCTCGCCTTCTTCTGCGAGAGCGCCCGAATTCCGGAGATCCCACTGAAGTTGGCACTCGTCAGGACGTATTTCCCTCATCGGCAACGCCACCGTGACGCGGTGGCCAGGATCGCTGACGCCGTCCCTGACGACTCCGGCTCCGAGCAGGACATCTACTACGACTGGGCGGAGGCCAAAGCCGTCCTCGATGTCGAGGAGGGCGGGATGGTGATCCGCAAGATGCGCGCGAACCTGCGCCGGCTGCCCGACCTCGCCCGTGCCTCGCGTGAAGAGGTCGATGGACGCCTGCTCGGCGTGCTGACCCACCTCAACTCGCCCCGCCTGCCCGAGGACGACCTCGTCATCATGCGTGACCTGGAGGCCGCGATCGACCTGGACTCCGACGAGGTCAGCCTCGCCCTCCTTGCCGTCTGGGAGTACGCGGCCACGACCCACGCGGGCCAGATGAGCTCCCTCAAGGAGACGAATGGTGTGGAACGCTTTGACACGCTCTGCTACACCCCGCCGGACGAACTCCACCGTCTTCGGGACGAAGTGGTTACTTCCATGCAGGAGACCTGGCGGCGCGCCACTGGCGGACGCCGGGGCGCCCTGGCCATCGACACCGTGTCGATGGCCAGGAACGCCGCACGCACGCTCGCCGAATGGACCACGGCCCGAAAGGCCTACCCGGAAGGCTCATCGTTCGCCGACATCCACTTCATCGACAGCCTCCTCGACCTGGCCCGCGTGACCGCCCCCGCGTGGCTGCTGAACCGTGCCGACCGCCAACGGGCTGCGATGCCGCCGGTCGACAAGGCGAGCGAAGGACGTACGGCGTTCATCGCCCGCACCACCGGCGCCACCGGCCGCCGCCGCCGCTGACCCTGCCGGAGCGTCGGCGGGTTCTGCGGAGCACCGGCAACCCGAGGGAACGGAAGGGGTGTCGGAGACTCGCAGGATGTCCTCGGGGGGATGCCGATTCACGGGATGAGTGCGGGAAGGGAAGCCGCATGGGCCCTGGCCGACGACCTTCGCGGACAGATCACCGAACTGCACAGCCGCCTGCGGAAGGCTGAGACCCGCCTCGAACACCTCGCGATCACCCTGGAGACCATCACCGGCTTCGCTGAACCGGCTCCCGGCCGCCCCGCCGGACCTGCCCGAGCACCGGACTACCCCCAGATCCTCGCCGTCTTCAACGCGGCCACCGGCCCCCTCCGGGCCCGTGACGTCTGCGAAGCCCTCGGCCACGAACTCCTGCCGAAGAACATCGAAACGCACCCGCGCCAAGCTGATACGCCTGGTCGAGCTCCACGTCCTCACCGAGGCCGAGACCGGCAGCTTCATCAGGAAGCAGTAGCCGATGAACACGGTGACCACCGACCCTTTCCCAGCCTCATCCCGAAAGCGACATCATCTCGCGAACCGCCCTCTGAAAGACGCCGAAGGGCGCATCTGCGCAGCTCAGAGACGAGGGTTGCTCCATCACTGCAAGTCAAAGCGCCCCGGTAGACAACTTCATGACGATCTCGTCCGGCTGCCCCGGACCTACTTCAGTGGCTGCGGCGCGATGCTGACCATGCCGAACTGGCCCGGGTGCAACGGAGTTGCAACGTCCGGCGGCGCAGACTCGATACCGACCGCCGGCCAGGGACGGCCGGCGCGGTCCGAGGGAGGCCACGCTCATGACCCGTTACGCCGCACCCGGCACCGAGGG
>NZ_JBEYHT010000072.1:0-38550 GCF_040635425.1 Streptomyces laurentii
GGTGATGCCCTCTCGGCTGCGGGCCGCGTCCGAGGCGTTCGAGCTCACGGCCCTACGTAACTCCCCACCCGCGGGTGGGGCCGCCCGACTGTCGTGGTCGGAGTCGTCGGTGAGCGGTCAGGCGACGATCAGGTAGATGCCGTACGCCACGGCCGCCGCGCACAGCGCGAAGCAGGCGTACGCGCCCGTGCGGGCCAGGGAGGCGGAGCCGCCTTCGGCGGCGGCCCGCTCCTGCTTGGCGAGGCCCGCGACACCGAGGGTGAACAGGCCCACGAGGGCGACGGTGGCCACGAGGCTGACTCCGAAGACGGAGCCGAGAGCTGCCCAGTCGATCTTCATGTGCGTGCTTCCAGTTCCTTAGACCGCGGCGGCAGGAGCGGCCGGCGGGGCGGCCGGGTCCGCGGGGCCGGGGGAGGGGATGGTGGTCTTCAGGTGCTCGTCCGCGACGGCGGCGACGGAACCGGCCGGCGGCGGCGGGCTGACGGCGGCGATGGCGGTGGTGACGACACCGGCCGGCTCGGCGTCCGCGGCGCCGGCGGGGGCGTCGAGGTCGTCGGCGGTCACGTTGTGCTGGTCGACCGGCTTGCGCCGGGACAGCGACCAGATCACGCCGGAGCCCGCGACCAGCAGGATCGCGACGAGGACGACGCCCCAGGTGCCCTGCTTGGTGAGGAACTCGGCGCCGGCGCCGACCAGGCCCGCGGCGGGCAGGGTCAGACCCCAGGCGGCGAACATCCGGGTGGCGGTCGACCAGCGGACGACACCGCCCTTGCGGCCGAGGCCCGCGCCCATCACGGCACCGGAGCAGGACTGGGTGGTGGAGAGGGAGAAGCCGAGGTGCGAGGAGGCCAGGATGACCGTCGCGGCGCTGGTCTGGGCGGCGAAGCCCTGCTGCGGCTGGAGGTCGGTGAGGCCCTTGCCCATGGTGCGGATGATGCGCCAGCCGCCGAGGTAGGTGCCGAGCGCGATCGCGAGACCGGCGGAGGCGATGACCCAGACCGGCGGGTTGGAGCCGGGGGACAGGACGCCGTTGGCGACCAGGGCGAGGGTGATGATGCCCATCGTCTTCTGGGCGTCGTTGGTGCCGTGGGCCAGGGACACGAGACCGGCGGAGGCGATCTGGCCGGCCCGGAAGCCCTTGGCCGTGGCCTTCGCCTCGGGGTTGGCGTCGATGCGGTACGTCAGCTTGGTGGCCACCATCGCGGCGAGGCCGGCGACGATCGGGGCGGCGACCGCGGGGAGCAGGACCTTGGTGACGATGGTCGAACCGTTGACCGCGGACCAGCCGGCGGACATCACGGCGGCGCCGATGAGGCCGCCGAACAGTGCGTGGGAGGAGCTCGACGGAAGGCCGAGCAACCAGGTCAGCAGATTCCACAGGATGGCGCCGACGAGCGCCGCGAAGATCACTTCGGTGCGGATGCCCTCTTCATTGATGATGCCGCCGGAGATCGTCTTGGCGACCTCCACGGAGAGGAACGCGCCGACCAGGTTCAGCACGGCGGACATGGCCACCGCCGTCTTGGGCTTGAGAGCACCGGTCGAGATGGTCGTCGCCATCGCGTTGGCAGTGTCGTGGAAACCGTTCGTGAAATCGAACACGAGAGCTGTCACGACCACAATGGCGAGCAGCAGCGTGATGTGTTCCATTTACCCAGGCAATCGTTTGACGTCAGTGGCGCGTCGAACGTAGGCAACCTGGATGAACGGAAGGTGAACTGGGCCGGGCGGCATGGTGTCCCGAACCGGGGTCCGCGCATTCCGCTTACGTCCGGCCGGGCCTCCGGTCCGCGGGTGCGTCCACGATGCGGTCGCCCTGTAACCACCGGTCATCCGGGCTCTCCCAAGGGGGGAGCCGGGGTGCCTCACTCCTCCCGTTCCCTCCCCGTATCACCCCCTGGACGTCACCCGATTGGCTTTCGCTCGAACGAGGGACCCCCTCGCGAGACCCTTGTCACTCGAACGAGGGCGTCCCGATCGCGGGGCGCGAGCGGGCCGCCGACACTGGGAGCGTGCGCCCGGCTACAGCGGCGGCAGCGGCCGTCACCACAGTGCTCGGTCTCGGCGCGGCCGCGGTGGCGGCCGGCCGGTACGCCTGCGACGCCGCCCTCGGCGCGCCGCCCGGCCGCCCCTTCCCCGGCGACCCGCGGCTCACCGTCCACGCCACCGGCCCCGACCGGATCACCCTCACCCGCAGCCTCGCCTCGCTGCGCCCCGGCACGTACGGCCTGGAGAGCGGCGACCTGCACGCCGTCGTCGGCCCCGTCCTCGACCGGGTCCCGCACACCGCCGACACCGTGGTCCGCCGCCTCGAACGCGTCGAATACGGCATCCCCGCCGCCGGCGCCCGGGTCCGCCTCACCCCACAGCTCCACCGTGGCACCCCCGAGACCGCCCTCGCCCTCCCCTACGAGGAGGTCGACGTGCCCGGCGAACTCGGCGTCCTGCCCGCCTGGCTCGTCCCCGGCGCCCGCACCACCTGGGTGATCGCCCTGCACGGCCTCGGCACCACCCGCGAGCACCCCCTCAACCTCGTCCCCTTTCTCCACCACCGGCGCGTCCCCGTCCTCGTCCCCGCCTACCGCGGCGACCCCGGCGCCCCGCCGTCCCCCGACGGACTGGCCCACCTCGGCGACTCCGAATGGCGCGACGCCGACGCGGCCATCCGCTACGCCGTCCGCCGCGGCGCCGGCCAGGTCGTCCTGCACGGCTTCGGCACCGGCGCCGCGATGGCCCTGCACGCCGCCGCGTACTCCGGCGTCCGCGACCGGATCCGCGGCCTCGTCCTCGACTCCCCGGTCCTCGACTGGGAGACCACCGTGCGCAATCTGGCCACCGCCCGTCGCGTCCCCGGCCCGCTGCTCCCGCTCGCCGTCCGCGCCGCCCAAGGCCGGACCGGCCCGCATGGCGACCGCCTCCAGGAGGCCGCCGACCCCGACGGACTGCGCGTCCCCACGCTCCTCTTCCACGGCCCGGACGACACCATCGCCCCCTGGGAGCACTCGCGGCGGCTCGCCGAACTCCGGCCCGACCTCGTCACCCTCACCACCGTCCGCGACGCCCCGCACGCCGCCATGTGGAACGCCGACCCGGTCCGCTACGAGGAGGCCCTGCGCCGCTTCCTGACCCCGCTTGTCTAGGGTCTTTCTTTCGGGTCTTGCCGGGGTCGCGTGCCCCGGCACGCGCTCCCCGTGGCCCTTCGGGCACGGCTGACCCAGCCTGACCCGGAAGACAGGCCCTCACCGGCGTCCCCGCGGCAGCGCCCGCGGAAACCCCGTCGAACAGTGGTCGAAACAGGTCAGTACGGGGCTTTCGCTGCCGTACGGGCACGAAACCGGAGGTGTGGCGGCGGCGTGGCCGGTTCCGATTGGGCTTTCGGGCCGTCAGCGGGAAGACTGCCCCCGTGACGTCTCGAAAGCCCGATGAACCATTGGCGCGCAACTCCAGACTCCGACTCGTCCGTCCGCGGCCCCTCGCCACCGCGCGCAAGGCCGTGACGAACCGGCGCACCCGCCCCGCGCCACGGCCGCCCGAGGGCACACCGCCCCGCGCCGTCCTCGCCCACCAGGCGCGGACCCTGCTCGCCGACGCGGTCCGCGTCGCCCGCTGGGCCGCCGACGACCAGCGGGCGCAGACCGCGCCCCCGGACGGGGCGGCGGCCGCCGACGCCCTCGACCTGACCCCCGGCCAGGTCCGGGCCGGCTGGGACCGCGCCCGGCTCGCCGGGCTCGTCGAACTGCACGACGGCACCGCCCGCCCGGGCTGGCGGCTGCACGCCTGGGACCGCGACGACACCGCCGTGCTGCGCGGCTGGGTCGCGCTCTTCGACGCCTGGTCGCTGGCCCACCCGGCGCCCGAGGACGTGGTGCCGGGCGCCGTCGCCGAGGTCGTCGAGGCCGTCCCGCAGGCCCTCTCGCTGCTCCAGCTGTCCGCCGGCCCGGTCGCCGTGCGGGCCCTGCTCGACCTGCTGGGCCAGCGCGTCGACGAACTGCGCGAGGAACGCTGCGAGGTGCCCGCACCCGGCACCGCGCCCGCCGCCGACCCCGGGACCTGCCCCGAGAGCGCCCCCGCCGACGGGCTGCCCGCCCTGCTCGACTGGGCCCTGGAGGGCCTCGCGGCCGTCGGCGCCCTCACCCTCGGCGACGGCCCGGACGGCCGCCAGGCCACCCTCACCCCGCTCGGCAACTGGGCGGTCTGGGTGAAGCTGGAACAGATCTGTGTCGCCGCCCAGAGCCCGGCCGGCAACATCGAGCAGTCCGCCGAGGACATGCTGCGCGGCTGCGCCCGGCTCACTCCCGGCCCGGCCCGCGACGAATACCGCGCCTGGCTCGCCGCCCGTACCCTCGCGGCCGCCATCGCCGAGCTGATCACCGTCGCCCGCGGCGAGGACGCCCTGCTGCGCGGGCTCGCCTTCGAGGCCCTCCGCGTCGTCGGCGCCCCCGCCGAGCCCGAGGTGCGCGCCGCCGTCGCCGAACCCTCGCTCCGCCCGTACGCCCTGCTCTGGATCGCCGAGTACGAGGGCGCCGACCCGGACGAGGCCGCCGACGTGCTCACCCGCGAGGAAGCCACCTGGCTGTGGGTGGACACCGCCGCCGCCGTCACCGACCACGGCGAGAGCACGCTGCTGGTCCGCCATCTGGAATCCGCCGTCCAGGGCACCGTCCCGGCGCTCCTCGACGAGGTCCGGGCCGTCGGCCACCCCCGCACCGTCCAGGTCCTGGTCGCCCTCGCCGCCGCCCACCCCGACCCGGCCCTCGCGAAGGCGGTCCGCCGGGCCGCCTTCCAGGTCCACACCGGCGGGGCGTGACCCGCCCTCGCTACCCGGCGGACGCGCCGGGGGCGTACGTCCCGAAACTCCAGACGTTGCCCTCGGCGTCCCGGGCCATGTAGTCCCGGGAGCCGTAGTCCTGGTCGGTCGGCGGCGTCACGATCTCGGCGCCCGCCGCGACGGCCCGCGCGTGGTGCGCGTCCACGTCCGTCACGTGGACGTACACCCCGGCCGGCCCGCCGCCGGTCATGACCTCGTCGAAACGGCCGCCCCGGCCCCGGCTGCCGAGCATCACCGTCCCGTTGCCGTACGACAGCTCGGCATGGGCCACCAGGCCGTCCTCGCCCTCGTACACCGCGTCCGCCGTGAAGCCGAACGCCGCCGTGAGCTGTGCGATGGCCGCCTTCGCGTCCGCGTAGAGCAGCGTCGGACAGATGTCGGGTCCACCGGTCATGCCCGGTCACCTTCCTTCGGTCGCGGGTCCATGGCGCGCGCTCACCGGAAGGTGTCGCAGCGCGCCATGTCCCCCGTGTCGTAGCCGGTGCGGAACCACTGCTGCCGCTGCGCCGCCGAGCCGTGCGTCCACGCCTCGGGCGCCACCCGGCCCTGGAAGCGTTCCTGGATCCGGTCGTCGCCCACCGACGCCGCGGCGTCCAGGCCGTCGCGGATGTCGGCGTCCGTGAGCCGGGTCAGCAGCGGGCGGCCCGTCTTCTCGTCGGGCGTCGTCGTCGCGTGCCGCGCCCACACCCCCGCGTAGCAGTCGGCCTGCAGCTCCACCCGTACGGAGTTCGAGCCCGCGCCGGTCCGGCCGTCCTGGGCCCGGGTCAGGGTGCCCATCAGGTCCTGGACGTGGTGCCCGTATTCGTGCGCCACCACGTACGCCTGCGCGAACGGCCCGCCGCTCGCGCCGAACGTGGTGCGCAGCTCGTCGAAGAAGCCCAGGTCCAGATAGACCTGCTGATCGCCCGGGCAGTAGAAGGGGCCGACCGTCGAGTCCGCCGTCCCGCACGCGGTGGCGACCCGGCCGGTGAAGAGAACGGTCGGCGCGTCCGTGTAGTGCGCGCCGCGCCGCGCGAACTCGCCGCGCCAGAAGTCCTGCACGCTGTTGACGACCGCGACGATCCGGCAGTCCTGGCGGGCGTTCGCGTCCGCCCCCGTCCGGCACGTCTGGCTCACCTGGGCCGCCGACGAGGTGGTGGCGGCCGGGGTGTCCCCGCCGGACAGCCCCAGCTCCTGCGGGCCCACCCCGAAGAACAGGCCGAGGACCAGGGCCACCAGGCCGACGATCCCGCCGCCGATGGTGGCGCCGCCGCCGGGGATACGGCTGCCCCGGGCGTCCTTGACCTCCGAGGTGTCGAGATCGGCGTCGTCGTCGAACTGCATGCCCACCGCCCTCCGCGTCTCTTCGGAGTATCGGTGAATCTCCGCTTCCGCACCCCTCGGAGCGGTCCCCCGGAGGTGGGGCAGGGCCGCGCGGGAGGCCGCCGTTCGTGGCCGAAAACCAGTTGCGGGGGGCCGTTAGACTGGCTGCATGGACATTCCCACCGTGCTTTGGGTTCATTAGCGGCGTCGAAGCCCCGCCCGTCGTCCTTCCGCCGTTTCCCAATCGCCCTGGAGTCCGTCCGTGATCACCGCTTCCGGCATCGAGCTGCGCGCCGGTGCCCGTGTCCTCATCGAGTCCGCCTCGTTCCGTGTCGCCAAGGGTGACCGCATCGGCCTGGTGGGCCGCAACGGCGCCGGCAAGACCACCCTCACCAAGTGCCTGGCCGGCGAGGGCCAGCCCGCCGGCGGCACCATCACCCGCTCCGGCGAGGTCGGCTACCTCCCGCAGGACCCGCGCACCGGCGACCTCGACGTCCTGGCCCGCGACCGCGTCCTGTCGGCCCGCGGCCTCGACGCCCTGATCCGCAAGATGCGGCAGAACGAGGAGCGCATCGCGAACGGCTCTGGCGCCACCCGCGAGAAGGCGCTGCGGCAGTACGAGCGCCAGGAGACCGAGTTCCTCACCAAGGGCGGGTACGCCGCCGAGGCCGAGGCCTCCACCATTGCCGCCGCCCTCGGCCTGCCCGACCGGGTCCTCGGCCAGCCGCTGCACACCCTCTCCGGTGGTCAGCGCCGCCGTATCGAGCTGGCCCGGATCCTCTTCTCGGACGCCGACACCCTGCTCCTCGACGAGCCCACCAACCACCTCGACGCGGACTCGATCGCCTGGCTGCGCGACTACCTGAAGACCTACCGCGGTGGCTTCATCGTCATCTCCCACGACGTCGACCTCGTCGAGACCGTCGTCAACAAGGTCTTCTACCTGGACGCCAACCGCTCCACGATCGACGTCTACAACATGGGCTGGAAGCTCTACCAGCAGCAGCGCGAGGCCGACGAGAAGCGCCGCAAGCGCGAGCGCCAGAACGCCGAGAAGAAGGCCGCCGCGCTGAACTCGCAGGCCGACAAGATGCGCGCCAAGGCCACCAAGACGGTCGCCGCGCAGAACATGGCCAAGCGCGCCGAGCGGCTGCTGTCCGGCCTGGAGGCGGTGCGGGCCTCCGACAAGGTCGCCAAGCTCCGCTTCCCCGAGCCCTCGCCCTGCGGCCGGACCCCGCTCACCGCGGAGGGCCTGTCCAAGTCGTACGGATCCCTCGAGATCTTCACCGACGTGGACCTGGCCATCGACAAGGGCTCCCGCGTCGTCATCCTCGGCCTCAACGGTGCCGGCAAGACCACCCTGCTCCGGCTGCTCGGCGGCGTCGAGAAGCCCGACACCGGCTCGGTCACCCCGGGCCACGGCCTCAAGCTCGGCTACTACGCCCAGGAGCACGAGACCCTCGACCCCGAGCGTTCCGTCCTGGAGAACATGCGCTCCGCCGCCCCCGACCTGGACCTGGTCGAGGTGCGCAAGGTGCTGGGCTCCTTCCTCTTCTCCGGCGACGACGTCGACAAGCCGGCCGGCGTGCTCTCCGGTGGCGAGAAGACCCGGCTCGCCCTCGCCACCCTGGTCGTCTCCTCGGCGAACGTGCTGCTCCTCGACGAGCCGACCAACAACCTCGACCCGGCCAGCCGCGAGGAGATCCTCGGCGCGCTGCGCACGTACAAGGGCGCGGTCGTGCTCGTCACCCACGACGAGGGCGCCGTCGAGGCGCTCGACCCGGAGCGGATCATCCTGCTGCCGGACGGCATCGAGGACCTGTGGGGCGCGGACTACGCGGACCTGGTGGCCCTGGCCTGACCCCGTCCGGCCCCTTCCCGGCCGCCGTCAGGCCCGGCCGTGGGGTGCCGGACTGGATCATTCGGCTCATGGGTGATCCTTCATCTGAGTGAGTGCGTCTCGTACCCCTCACCCGCCTCCGGCGCGGCCCCGCGGAATCCCTCCGCCGGGGGGCCGCGCCGTTCCGTCGCCCGCGGCACGCCGCTGACCTGCTGCTTTTTTCCCGGCGCGGATGACGCCGGCCGCCCGGTTCCGTCGGAGGAGCCCCTTCCGGCCGTGACGGACCGTTTCACTCTCCGCGAGCGAATGGCACCGACCTTGTCGAATGGGTGGCCAGGACGGACGGGAGGGGTGATCATGAGAAGACCAGAGCGCACTTCCCATGAGGAGGCACGGGTGGCCGAGACTCTGAAGAAGGGCAGCCGGGTGACCGGCGCCGCGCGCGACAAGCTCGCGGCAGACCTGAAAAAGAAGTACGACTCCGGTGCGAGCATCCGGGCACTGGCCGAGGAAACCGGCCGTTCCTACGGATTCGTCCACCGGATGCTCAGCGAGTCCGGGGTCACGCTGCGAGGCCGCGGCGGAGCCACACGAGGCAAGAAGGCGGCCTCGGCCTGACACTGGGGTGTCTCGATCGGGCCACCGGGTCTCCCGGTGGCCACCCGGTCGGTCTGACGGTCGACCGGGTGGTTACTGTGCAGTCACTTAGCATCGGACGCAGTGCTGCACCGGAACCGGAGACGCCCCATGACCACGTTCGAGAACACTGAGCCCGTTTTCGAGAAGGACGGTGTACGACTCACCGTCGAGGACGCCGTCGCCACGGTGACGCTGACCAATCCGGCGAAGCGCAACGCCCAGACTCCCGCGCTGTGGCGGGCGTTGACGGAGGCCGGCCGGTCACTGCCGGGCAGCGTACGCGTCGTGATCCTGCGCGGCGAAGGCCAGTCCTTCTCCGCCGGACTCGACCGGCAGGCGTTCACGCCGGAAGGCTTCGACGGCGAACCGTCGTTCCTCGACATGGCCCGCGGGTCCGACGCCGACCTCGACGCGCTCATCGCCGAGTACCAGGAAGCGTTCACCTGGTGGCGCCGCAACGACCTCGTGTCCATCGCGGCCGTCCAGGGCCACGCCATCGGCGCGGGCTTCCAGCTCGCGCTCGCCTGCGACCTGCGGGTCGTCGCCGACGACGTGCAGTTCGCCATGCGCGAGACCAGCCTCGGGCTCGTCCCCGACCTCACCGGTACGCACCCCCTGGTCTCCCTCGTCGGCTACGCCCGCGCGCTCGAGATCTGCGCGACCGGACGCTTCGTCCACGCCGGCGAAGCCGAGCGCATCGGCCTCGCCAACATCGCCGTGCCCGCCGCCGAACTCGACGCGGCCGCACGGGACCTGAGCGCGGCGCTGCTCGCGGCACCGCGGGCCGCCGTCGTCGAGACGAAGGCACTGCTGCGGGGGGCCGGGGAGCGGTCGTACGAGGAGCAGCGGGCGGCGGAGCGGGCGGCGCAGGGGCGCCGGCTGCGGGACCTCGCGGGGCTCGGGGACTGAGCGGGGCGCGGGCGGGTGGGCCCGTATGGGCCGCGTCGGCGAGGTGCTCCGTGGGCGGCCGGTATCCCGGAGGCGATCGCCAGGCGTCGCCGGACGTGTCGCGGGCGAGGACGCGGCCGCCCACGTTCCGTCGGCCGCAAGCCTCGTGCGCGACACCGGCCCTTGACCAGGCCAAGCCCACCGCGTCGGGCAGGAGTCCTCAGTCGGAGTCGAACTGCTCCTCCCAGAGCGCGAAGCTCTCCGGCTGGAGTCCGTAGGCGCTGTACTCCTTCAAGGCCGCGTCGAGCTCCGGCGGCAGCGACGGCATCGCCCCGAGGTCGCAGACGAGGCGCCAGCCCGGGTCCTGGGCCTTGCGTTCGGCGGGGGTCAGCGCGTCCGGGCGGAGCCGGACCTGGAGGACGTGGCGGCCCGTCCGGCGGCCGCGGGGCTCGAAGCGGTGGAGGGCGATCTCCTCGATGTGCCGCCACTCGAAGCGGGCGCTGTACCGGGGGGACTGGCACTCCAGGGTGTCGCGGTTCAACCGCAGATCGACGACGTACGCGGGCAGCGCCCAGGTGAAGGCGGTCAGGACGCAGGCGAAGAGCAGGAGGCCGGGGCCGATCAGCAGCCAGGTGCCGCCGAAGGTCACGCAGACCATCGTCAGGAAGGTTGCCGGGATGAGGCCCCGCCGCAGCGGCGCCAGGTTGGTTCTGCGGACCCGCAGCCGGAAGGCGAGGCCCGCGTCGCTGGTGTGGGTGATCGCGTCAGGGGACAGGGTGGGTTGCCGGCCCGCCGCCCGCCGGCGGCGTCGTGCGCCGTACGGGGTGGTGGCCGCGAGGCGTTCCTGGAGGCTCAGATTGCGGAACTGATAGACACCGCCGATCTGCCGCAGGATGCCCTGGCGGTGCGCGTCGCCCAGGTAACGCAGCAGGGACCACGGCGCGCGGCGGGTCACGGCCAGACGCGTGCGGCCGAGCATCCAGCGGCTCCACGGGCTGACGAGCACGAGCAGGGTGGAGGCGCCGAGCCAGGCGGCCAGGCCCCCGGACAGGGCGGAGGCGGGGGAGAACCGCCAGTGGGTGAGGCCGATGCCGAATCCGGCGAGGGGCGCGATGACCGCGACTCCGAGCAGCACCGCCGCGTGCTCGCCGCGCATCAGGCTCCGCGGCGTGGTCGCGTCCACCGCGGAGTCGGAGGGTGCCGCGTACATGACGGCCAGCACGATGCACAGGACCGGGCAGAGACTGCCGCCGAGCCAGGCGGCGGCCGAGTCCTCGGAGAACAGCCGCCACACGCTCACCGCCAGGACGGGACTGGCCGCGAACAAGGCCGTGATCTTGCTTCTGCGGCCGGTGGCGCGCGCGGCCGAGCGGAGGGCCGCGCCCGGCCTCAGGAGGTTGACGCGCCGCCGTGGTTCTCCGAACCGGGTCTCGGTGTACCAGGCCCGGACCGCCATCTGGGTACCGAGGCCGATCATGGTGCCCAGCGCGAAGGAGCTCGGTGCCGACAGCCCGCCCACGACGCCCGGTTCGCCTGCCTGCTGCCAGATCACCCGGCCGGCCGTGATCGACAGCCGGAGTGCCACGGCCACCAGGAAGACGAGGGACAGCGCCCCGGCCACCAGCGTCGGCCGGGCGGCTTCGTGCAGCCGCCACCAGGCCAGGTCCGGTGTGCCTCGCCGGGCGAGGTGGTCGGCCAGCGCCTCCGCGTATCTCTGCGCGCGGCGCGCCGGCCAGCGCCGGGGCGGCTCCCAGCGGTCGTCGGGCACGACCTCGCCGCCGAACGCGGCGGGGACGAACCGGTCCAGCAGATGGTTCTCGATGTCCTGCCGGGTGGGATGGGCCGCGGGATCGGCGAGTTCGGCCGGGTCCGCGTCCGGCCGCGCGTAGACGGTCCGGGCCAGCCAGAGCATCAACGGGGTGGACAGTGCCGAGGCCGCCGCGCCGTTCGGGGCGGAGCGCATCCGCTGGAAGAGGGGCTGCCAGCGCTCGCGCAGGCGCGGCGTCGTGCTGGTGGCGAGATAGGTGACCGCGTCGCCGGGGGCGACCGGCTGGGCCTCCAGGACCGCCGTCGAGCGCAGCATGACGTCCTTGGCCGGACCTTCGAAGGCCTCCGTGCGCGAGGTGAGGATCAGCGGCCTGCCGTCGTAGAGCGCCCGGTTGAGCGCGTGCAGGGCCGCGGACCGGCGGGCGGGCGGCATCTCGTCGAGGCCGTCCACCACCGGCAGCACCACGGACCCGGCGCGGTTCCACAGCTCGGCGCCGGGATGGCGGCCGGCGAGGCGGGGTAATCCGGGGTAGTCCGCCGTGAGCCGCCGGACGAACCACCCGTCGAACGTCTCGCGTTCCGGATCCCACGAGGCCATGGACACCGGCACCGGGACCGGCAGATGCCGCTCGGCTCCGGACCAGCGCGCCCGGCCGATGTCCAGCCCGTCCCCTCCGGGAGTACTGCTCTCCCAGGGTACGAGGCGCCGCCTGAGGAGTTCGAGGGTGAGCAGGACGGCCAGCGCGGTCTTTCCCGATCCGGCGCCGCCGAGGACGACCAGGCGCCGCTGCGGAAGGTTCAGGAACCCGTCGACCATGTCGGCCGCCTGATCGCCGTGCGCCGGCTCCGCGGTGCCCGCGAACTCCGCGCGCCGGGCCCACTGGACGCGCGGCTTCCACCGCACCGCCAGCGCCGTCCGGTCGCCGCCGATGTCCCAGACCTTGGCCTCCTCGCGCCACTGGCGGAACACCGCCTCGGCCAGCGCGCGCGTCGCCGTGTCCTCCGGCGTCTCGGCCGGCGGGGTGTAGAAGTGGATGCCGCCGTAGTTGTCGCGGAACTGCACCACGATGTCGGCACTGCCGCTGAAGACGTTGTGGACGTCTCCCCCTGACGCGCCTTCGAGCGGGCCCCGGTCGGTCATCAGCCCCCCAAGGTTGCCTCTGCCTCGCCGCTGTCCATCGTAGGGACGACGCCTCGACGGCACGGGGGGTTGCGACAACTGTGCGACCGCGACCGCGACTGTGACCGCGTCACGGGCCCACCGGCGGCGGCTAGCTAGTGGAATTCCGAGATCAGGACGGTGACCTCCGGACCGTCCGGGGCGGCTTCGGCCAAGGCCGTGCGGAGCGCGCGGGCCACGGTCAGGGCCCGGTGGCCCGTCGTCACCGCCACCTCGATACGGACGTGGGCCGGGGTGCGCTGGAGCGGGGGGCCGAAGGCGTCGGTGAGGGCCGCCACGCCCGGGACCGTGAGGGCCGTCAGGGCGGCCGGGTCGCCCGGGGCCGGGGGCGAGGTGCGGCTCCGCGGGGGAGGGGGCGGCGTGCGGTCCGGGGCGGTGTCGAGCAGCTCCGTCACCCGCAGGTCCACCCCGGCCACCGCCAGGCCGAGCGTGCCCTCCGCCACGTCGAGGAGCGCCGCCCGCAGGCGCCCCGTCAGCTGGGGGAGCGGCCGGTCCGCCACCGCCGCGAGTTCCATCGTGATCCGCAGTTCCCCGGGCGGCAGCCCGCCCGGCGGCACCGGAACGGAGGAACGGGCGCCGTCGTCCGCGAGATGGAATCCGGGGCGCCCGGGTGCCACGCCCCGTACGTTCTGGGCCGCCCGGGTCAGCAGGTCCCGTACCGTCCGCTCCGCGATCCACGTCCCGTCCGCCGCGTCGCCGAGCGGCAGCAGCCGGTCCGTCGCGTGCCACGCCTCAGCCGTCGTCATCGCCCCAGCCTGCCGCATCTCGGGCCGCGAGATCGGTCAACCCGTCTTAATGTGGCGAATACGGTGCAAAAGATGAGAGAAGGGGTGCGTGATGGCCGACAGTACGGATTCCTCTCCGCGCACGACGGTCACCAAGCGCGGCGGGGGTGATCCGGCCTCCCGGGGACGGACCACCATCGCCGACGGGGTCGTCGAGAAGATCGCCGGGCTCGCCGCGCGCGATGTCGTCGGCGTGCACGCCATGGGCAGCGGGTTCTCCCGCACGCTCGGCGCCGTCCGCGACCGGGTCCCCGGCGGGGGCGGCGGCAAGTCCGGGGTGACCCGGGGCGTCAAGGCCGAGGTCGGCGAGGTGCAGACCGCGCTCGACCTGGAGATCGTCGTCGATTACGGCGTGTCCATCAACGAGGTCGCCGGCTCCGTCCGGGAGAACGTCATCGCCGCCGTCGAGCGCATGACCGGCCTGGAGGTCGTCGAGGTCAACATCGCCGTCAGCGACGTCAAACTGCCGGACGAAGAGGACGAGGAGCCGGAGGCGCGGCTCCAGTAGCCGCTGACCGCCCGGCGGAAAGGGCTCAGCATGAGCATGGCGATGGCCGGTCTGTTGGCCGGCATGGCGCTCGGCTTCGCCGGGTACTTCGGCGGCTTCGGCGCGTTCCTGCTGGTCGCGGCGCTCGGCGCGATCGGTTTCGTGGCCGGCCGGTTCCTGGACGGCGATCTCGAGGCCGGCGACTTCTTCCGTGGCCGCGAGCGCGGCGACCGCCGGAGGTGACCGGAGGTGGCGGACCTGGCGAAGGGGGCGGCGGCGGTACGGGTCGGGGCGGCCGGACGGGGGGCGACCACGATCGCCGACCGGGTCGTCGCGAAGATCGCCGCCCAGGCGGCCCGCGAGGCCCTCGACACCGTCCCCGCCCAGGGGCAGCCGCCGCATGCCTCGGTCGTCGTCCACCGCGACACCGCCCAGGTCGCGGTCAGCCTCGAACTGGACTACCCGGCCGACATCGGCCGCCAGTGCGGCGCCGTCCGCGGCCGGGTCCGCGCGCGGGTCGAGGAACTGGCCGGCCTGCACGTCCACGAGGTCGCCGTCCACGTCGAACGGCTGCACTCCCCGCGGACCGCCCACGACCGGCGGGAGCGCCTGCGATGACCACGTCCCCCGATCCCGGGCCCGTACCGGAGAAGGACGACCGGCCGCCGGCCGGGGCGCGGGCGCGCCGCTTCTGGTCGGTGCGGCGCGTCCCCGCCGCCGTCCTCGCGGCCGTCCTGCTCGGCGGTGCCGGACTGCTGCTGTACGACGTCGCCGCCGTACGCGCCGGACGGACCGCCATGGCCTGGCGCCGTTCCCTCGCCCACCAGCTGGAGACCCGGCCCCTCGACGACCCCTGGGTGCTCGCCGCCGCGGCCCTCGCCGCCCTCATCGGCCTCTGGCTGCTGCTCCTCGCGCTGACCCCCGGCCTGCGGGGCGTGCTGCCCATGCTCCGTACGTACCCCGACGTCCGTGCCGGGCTCGACCGCGAGGCCGTCGCGCTCGTGCTGCGCGACCGTGCCATGGAGGTGTCCGGCGTGCAGTCCGTACGGGTACGGGCCGGCCGTGCCAAGGTGGCCGTCCGGGCCGTCTCCCACTTCCGCGCCCTCGACGACGTCCGCGCCGACCTGGAGAACGCCCTCGCCGCCGGCGTCGGCGAACTCGCCCTCGCCCGCCCGCCGGCCGTGCGCGTCCGGGTGGCCCGGCCGCGCCGGAAGGGGTGACGCCGTGCCCGCCGTCCTGCGCCGCGTCAACCGGATCGTGCTCGCCCTCGCCGGCGTCCTGCTCGTCGTGGGCGGCGGCGCCGTACTCGCCGCGGGCCTCGGGCTCTCCGTACCGTCCTGGTGGCCCTGGTCCGGCCCGCACGACGTACTGCTCAGCCGCTCCGAGCGGCAGCACTGGCGCTCCGAGGGCTGGTGGTGGCCGGCGGTCATCGCGGCCCTCGGGGTCGTCGTCCTGCTCGCGCTGTGGTGGCTGATCGCCCAGTTCCGGCGGGCCCGGCTCGCCGAGGTCGTCGTCGACAGCGGCGACGGCGAGGGGGCGGTGGTACGGGGCCGAGCCCTCGAAGCCGTCCTCGCGGCCGACACCGAGGCCCAGGAGGGCGTCGCCCGGGCCCGGATCGCGCTCACCGGACGCCGGGTCACCCCCCGCGCCCGGGTCGCCCTGCTGCTGGAGCCGCACGCCTCCCCGGCCGGCGCGCTGGCCGCCCTCGCCGCCGGGGCCCTCGGCAACGCCCGTACCTCCACCGGCCTTGCCGCCCTGCCCACCGAGGCCCGCCTCCGCGCGGTCCGGCACCGGGCCCGCCGGGTGGCGTGACGGTCTTTCGGCGGCGGGTCAGAAACCGCTGCGCGCGCCGCCGTCCACCGGGAGCATCAGCCCCGTCAGGTACGAGGCGGCGGGCGAGAGGAGGAACGCGGCCGTCCGCCCGAACTCCTCCGGCGTGCCGTAGCGGCGCAGCGGGATCCGCGCCTCGTTCGCCGCGCGCGACGCCTCCGCGTCACCGGACAGCGCGTCCAGCGAACGCACCCGGTCGGTGTCGATCCGGCTCGGCAGCAGGCCGATCACCCGGATGCCGCGCGGGCCCAGATCGTTGGCGAGGGACTTGGCGAAACCGGCCAGGCCCGGCCGCAGGCCGTTGGAGATGGTCAGGCCCGGGATCGGCTCGTGCACCGAGCCCGACAGGACGAAGCCGATCACGCCGCCCTCGGGCAGCGCCTCCGCCGCCGCGCGGGCCAGCCGGACCGCGCCCAGGAACACGGCGTCGAACGCGGCCGCCCACTCCTCGTCGGTGTTGTCCGCGCCGAAGCCCGGCGCCGGGCCGCCCACGCTGATCAGGATGCCGTCGAAGCCGCCGAACCGCTCCTTCGCCTCCGCGATCAGCCGGGCCGGGGTGCCCGGATCGGCGTTGTCGGCGGCGATCCCCGCCGCGTCCGGGCCCAGTTCGGCGGCCGCCTCGGTGGCGGGCTTCTCCTCGCGTCCGGTGAGGAGCACCTTCGCGCCCTCCGCGAGGAGGGCTTCCGCCGAGGCTCGGCCGAGCCCTCGGGTCGCGCCGGTCACCACGTACACACGGTCCTTCAGCCCAAGATCCATGGGCTGATTCTAAGGACGTGCCGTGGCCATCGGGGCCGACGGTTCGGTCAGTGGTGCGCGTGGTGGCCGCCGTGGTCGTGACCGCCGTGCGCGGCCGCGGGCGCGGCCTCGGTGGTCGGCACCGTGAACTCGGCCGTCCGGACCACGCCGCCGTGCTGGAAGTCCAGGAAGAGGCGGTACGTTCCGGCCGACGGCGCGGCCGCCATGAAGGCGATCTCGGGCCCCGGCGCGGTGACGCCGTCCCCGGGGTGGCCCTCCGGGTGGACGTGCAGGTACCCGAGGTCGCCGACCCGCAGCGCCACCAGGTGTCCGTACGCGGCCAGGTAGGGCTCCAGGTCGGTGACGGGCTCGCCGTCCCGGCTGACGGTCAGGGTCAGCTGGCTCGCGGCGGCGGGCAGGAGGTCGCCGTCGAGGGTGACGGCGTACGCGCCGATCCGCGCGACCCGGGAGACCTCGGGGAGCGGCCGCGGGTCGTACGCCCCGGCGACCGCGGCGTCGATGCCCAGCGTCATGGTGCCGCCGTGGCCGGCCGGGTGGATGTCGGCGAAGAACCGCCAGTCGCCCGGCTCCAGGACCAGTTCGGTGCTCCAGGAGCCCTTCTCGTCCCGCACCGGGTGCACGTGCTGGAACCCGGCGGTGTCCCGTCGGACGGCTATGAAGTGCAGCTCCTTCTCGTGCTCGGGCTCGAACTCGGTCACGGCCTGCCCGTCGGGGCCGATCACCCGGAAGCCGATCGTCTGCACGCCGGCGGTGAAGATCGTCGCGTCGAGTTCGAGGGTGTACCCGTGCTCGGAGACCGAGAGACCGCCGGGCTGGGCTCCGCCGTGTCCGGCGTGCGCGTCGTGTCCGCCGTGTCCGGCGTGGGCGGCGGGAGCGGCGTGGTGGGCGTGGTCGTGACCGGCGTGGTTCGTCATGACATCTCCATGGGTGTGAAGCACCTTCTGGCGTTGTCCGTTGAGGACGACGATCAGAACCATATACCCCCGGGGGGTATTCCGCACGGAGGGATGCGTTCTCGCCGAGACTTTCCGGACACGGCCCGGGCTTGTCTTCTGGATCAGCCCGGCACGCCCCGGAAGACGTGCCTAGCGCGCCGGGTTCGGGTCCTCGTCGGACAGCGCCAGCGCCGCGCCCACCAGGCCCAGGTGGCTGAACGCCTGCGGGAAGTTCCCCAGCTGCTGCCCCGTCACCGGGTCGTACTCCTCGGCGAGCAGCCCCACGTCGCTGCACAGCCCGACCAGCCGCTCGAACAGCTCGCGCGCCTCCGCCACCCGCCCGGTCAGCCGCAGCGCGTCCACCAGCCAGAACGAGCACACCAGGAAGGTGCCCTCCTCGCCCGGCAGTCCGTCCACCGAGGCGCCGGCCGTCGAGTAGCGGCGCAGCAGGCCGCCGTGCAGGAGTTCCGCCTGGACCGCCTCGACCGTGCCCACCACCCGCGGATCGTCCGGCGGCAGGAAACCCACCCGGGGGATCAGCAGCGTCGCCGCGTCCAGTTCGCGCGAGCCGTACGCCTGCGTGAAGGTGCCCCGCTCCGGGTCGTACGCCTTCGCGCACACCTCCGCGTGGATCTCGTCCCGCATCGCCCGCCAGCGCGTCACGTCGCCGCGCAGCGACGGATCGCCCTCCAGGGTGCGCACCGCCCGGTCGGCCGCCACCCAGGCCATCACCTTGGAGTGCGTGAAGTGCCGGCGCGGCCCGCGGACCTCCCACAGGCCCTCGTCCGGTTCGCGCCAGGTCGACTCCAGGAAGCCGAGCAGGCTCAGCTGGAGGTTCCAGGCGTGCGGCTTGGCCGGGATGCCCGCCTCCCGCGCCCGGTTGAGCGAGTCGAGGACCTCCCCGTACACGTCGATCTGGAGCTGGTCGACGGCCGCGTTGCCGGTACGGACCGGCGCCGAGTCCGCGTAGCCGCGCAACCAGGGCAGCTCCGTCTCGGGCAGCCGCCGCTCGCCGGCCGGCCCGTACATGATCTGCAGGTCGGCCGGGTCGCCGGCCACCGCGCGCAGCAGCCAGTCGCGCCAGGCCCGCGCCTCGTCCACGTACCCGGTGGACAGCAGCGCGCCGAGCGTGAAGGCGGAGTCGCGCAGCCAGCAGGCCCGGTAGTCCCAGTTGCGCACCCCGCCGATCTCCTCCGGCAGCGAGGTGGTGGGCGCGGCGACGATGCCGCCGGTCGGGGCGTAGGTGAGCGCCTTCAGGGTGATGAGGGAGCGGACGACGGCGTCCCGGTGCGGCCCGCGGTACGTGCAGCGGGCGGCCCACTCCCGCCAGTCGGCGAGCGAGTGCTCCAGGGCCTCGAAGGGGTCGACGAGCGTGGGGCGCGGCTCGTGGGAGGGATGCCAGGTGAGGACGAACGCCACCCGCTGCCCGGCGTCGACGGTGAAGGACGAGCAGGTCGAGAACCGCTGCCCCCAGGTCTTCACCGGCGGCTCGCTGCGCAGCCATACGGAGTCTGGGCCGGCGACCGCCACCCGGTGGCCGTCGGCGCGGCGCATCCACGGCACGATCGAGCCATAGTCGAAGCGCAGCCGCAGCACCCCGCTCATCTCGACGCTGCCGCTGACGCCCTCGACGATCCGGACGAGGTCGGGGGCCTGGTCGCGGTGCGGCATGAAGTCGACGACCTTGACGGTGCCGGTACGGGTCTCCCAGAGGGTCTCCAGGACCAGGCTGTCCTCGGCGTAGCGGCGGCTGGTGCAGCTGCCGGCGCCCTGGGGGGCGAGCCGCCAGTGGCCGTTGTCCTCCTCGCCGAGGAGCGCGGCGAAGCACGCGGCGGAGTCGAAGCGGGGCAGACACAGCCAGTCGACCGAACCGTCGCGGCCGACCAGCGCGGCGGTCTGGAGGTCGCCGATGAGGGCGTAGTCGTCGATGCGTCGCGTCACGCTGAGCGCTGTTCCCGAAACCGGCGACGGCCAATCAGCGCCGGCCGGCCGCCCCGCACGGGTCCGGTCCCGGCCCGCGGCGGTCCCGGGCGGGCCCGGCCCTGGTTCTTACGCGACCAGCTCGGCCGCGTCCTCCTCGCGCGCCGCCGCCTCGCGGTCGCGCTTCTCGCGGCGGACGAGGATGAACCAGCCCACCGGCACACCGGCGGAGAACAGCCACCACTGCACGGCGTAGGCCATGTGGGAGCCGATCGAGTCGTGGTCGGGCTCGGCGATCAGCTCGGGGGAGTCGCCGGCCGGTTCGGGCGCGGTCTGCTCGATGTAGCCGCCGAGGACGGTACGGCCGAGCAGCGCGGCCTGCTGGGTGCTGTTGATCAGCATGACCTGGCGGTCGGGCAGGCCCTTGAGGTCCTTGATGCCGCTGGCGCCGGTGGTCTCGTCGGCCATGAGCCGGCCGGTGACGGTGACCTCGCCCTTCGGCGGGGCGGGCACCTTCGGGAAGGAGCGCTGGTCGTCGGCGCCCTGGACCCAGCCGCGGTTGACCATGACGACCTTGCCGTCGGAGAGGACGAGCGGGGTGAGGACGTGGACGCCGACCCGGTCGTCGTTCGAGGTGCGGCGGCGGACGACGACCTCGTGCGCGGTGTCGAAGGTGCCGGTCGCGGCGACCTGGCGCCAGTAGTCGTCGCGCGGGACGGTGTGCCCGGGGGACGTGAGCCGTTCGACCGGCGTCGGGGTCGCCTTGAGGTTGTCCGCGATCAGGGCGTTCTGGGCGACCCGGCTCTGGTGCCGGTGGAACTGCCAGAAGCCCAGCTCGATCATCACGGGGATGAGGACGAGGGCGATGAGGGTGAGGATCACCCACTGCCGGGACAACAGGAAGCGGTACACCCCACGACGGTACATCCGGGGGTCATGGGGTGTGCGCATGGGGGTTCCGCTCGCCGGGTCCGGGGGCGACGGATCGTTTCCTCAGTCGTTTCCCCAGGCGTCTGCTCCACCGGCGTGTCGTCCGTCGCCTCGTCACACCTTGTCGATGATCCCCGACCTCCCCTCGGCGCGGGCGCAGTGACCGCCGCAGTACCAGCTGCCCTGCACCTCGACGCCCTGTCCGATGATCTGGACCCGGCAGTGCTCGCAGATCGGTGCCATGCGGTGGATCGCGCAGGAGAAGCAGTCGAAGACGTGCACCGCGCCCTGCGCGTGCACCTCGAAGGACATGCCGTAGTCGTTTCCGCAGACTTCACAACGTGCCATGCGCCACAGGGTGGAGCGGGGTACGGCGGAAGGCCGGGCGGCGCGCCCGGCCTTCCGTGCCCGTCACTCGTCTGCCGGGGCACGCGAGCCCAGCAAGATCCAAAAGAAAGGCCCTGGCGGGGGAGCCGGGGGCTACGAGGCGTCCGCCGGAGGGACCGCCGGGGCGACGTCCCGGAGGAGCTGGGTGTAGGCGGCCTCGTCGACGATCGGCGTGCCGTAGGACTTCGCCTTGACCGTCTTGGAGGTGGAGGCGTCCGGGTCGTTGGTGACGAGGAGGCTGGTGAGCCGCGACACACTGCTCGCCACGTGCAGCCCGGCCTCGACGGTCCGGTCCTCCAGCAGTTCGCGGTCGATGGAGGTGTCGCCGGAGAACGCCACCCGCATGCCCTGCTTGAGCGGGGCGTCGGAGGAGTACCGGCCGGGGTTCGGGTACGGGCACGCGGGCCGCTTCCGCGAGGGCCGCCAGCTGTTCGCCGCGTACGACGCCTGGTAGCCGACCCGCGGGCGGGCGGGCGCCGAGGCCCACTCGGTCAGCGGCCGGCATTCGAGCAGCGGCAGCCGTACGCCCCGTTCGGCGGCGGTGCGCAGACTCGGCCGGAACGCCTCCGCGAGCACCCGCGCGTCGTCGAGCGCGTTGTGCGCGCGCTGCTGGACGACGCCGTAGTGCGCGGCGAGCGACTCCAGCTTGTGGTTGGGCAGCGGCAGCGCGAGCTCCTTGGAGAGCGCGATCGTGCACAGCCGCTGCCGTACGGGCGCGGTGAGCTCGGCCCGCGCGTACTCCCGGGCGATCATCTGCCAGTCGAACATCGCGTTGTGCGCGACGAGTACCCGCCCGTCGAGGCGCGCCGAGAACTCCTCGGCGATCTCGGGGAACAGCGGCGCGCCCGCCAGAATGTCGCTGGTGAGGCCGTGGATCCACACCGGTCCCGGGTCCCGCTCGGGGTTGACCAGGGTGTACCAGTGGTCCTCCACCTCGCCCTGCGCGTCCACCTGGTAGACGGCAGCCGACACTATCCGGTCGTCGCGGGCGAGGCCGGTGGTCTCCACGTCGACGACCGCGTACCCCTGGGGGTAGGCGGTCGGCCACGTCGCTGCTGTCGTACGGTCGTCGAGCATGGTCATTGAGAATACGGGCCCCGACCGACACTCCGGTCCCCGGTGTCCCGTTCCTGGCCCGAACCAGCCGTTCCGAGTGGCCGAAAAGAGCCGCTTCCGGGCCGTCGGTCCGTCAACGCCGGTGTGAGCACGGTCTCAGGACGCGGGCGCCCGGGCGGCGGGTCGGTCCGGTCCGGGCGGGCCGGCGGGTGCGACCCTCCTGGGATGACCGAAGTCCCCGCACACGACGAAGCGCACGGCGGAGCCCTCGGCTCCCGGCTGAACTGGCTCCGGGCCGCCGTCCTCGGCGCCAACGACGGTGTCGTCTCCACCGCCGGTCTGGTCGTCGGCGTCGCCGGCGCCAGCGAGTCCCGTTCGGCGCTGCTCACCGCCGGCCTCGCCGGGCTGCTCGCCGGGTCGATGTCCATGGCGGCGGGGGAGTACGTCTCCGTCTCCACCCAGCGCGACTCCGAACAGGCCGCCCTCGCCCAGGAACGCCGCGAGCTCCACGAGGACCCCGAGGCCGAACTCGACGAGCTCAGCGCCATGCTGACGGCCCGTGGGCTGAGTCCGGACGTGGCCCGCGAGGCCGCCGTCCAGCTCACCGAGCGGGACGCGCTGCGCGCGCACGCCGCCGTGGAGCTCGGCATCAACCCCGACGAGCTGACCAACCCCTGGCACGCGGCCGGCGCCAGCTTCCTCGCCTTCACCGTCGGCGCCCTGCTGCCGCTCCTCGCGATCGTCCTGCCGCCCACCGAGCACCGGCTGTGGATCACCGTCGTCTCGGTCCTCTGCGCCCTCGCCTTCACCGGCTGGTGGAGCGCCCGCCTCGGCGAGGCCCGGCCCGGTCCCGCGATCCTGCGCAACGTCGCCGGCGGCGCGCTCGCGATGGCGGTGACGTACGCGGCGGGCTCCCTGCTCGGGGCCGTCGGGGTGTAGCCGGGGCGCGGTCGACGGACCCGCGGCGACCCCTCCTTGTCGGAAGTCACCAAAGCTTGCTGACAAACCGTCTCGCATACTTGTTGGTAACAGCGTCTAGCCGTGCCCCGCCGCGCGCCTCTACCGTCGTCGGCATGCCGAACCTGCCCGATGTCGTGCTCTGGTCCATACCGGCGTTCGTCCTGCTCACCGTTCTGGAGGTGGTCAGCTACCGGCTCCATCCCGACGAGGACGCCGCCGGCTACGAGACCAAGGACGCCGCCACCAGCATCGGCATGGGCCTCGGCAGCCTCGTCTTCGACGCCTTGTGGAAGATCCCCGTCGTCGCGCTCTACACCGTCCTGTACGAGCTGACGCCGCTGCGCGTCCCTGTCGTGTGGTGGACCGTCCTGCTCATGCTGCTCGCGCAGGACTTCTGCTACTACTGGCAGCACCGCGGCCACCATGTCGTCCGCATCCTGTGGGCCTGCCACGTCGTGCACCACAGCAGCCGGAAGTTCAACCTCAGCACCGCGCTGCGGCAGCCCTGGACCAGCCTCACCTCGTGGCCGTTCTACCTGCCCATGATCCTGCTCGGGGTGCATCCGGCGGCCGTGGCGTTCTGCTCCTCCGTCAGCCTCGTCTACCAGTTCTGGATCCACACCGAGCGGATCGACCGGCTGCCGCGCCCCCTGGAGTACGTCCTCAACACGCCCTCGCACCACCGCGTCCACCACGCCTCCCAGGGCGGCTACCTGGACCGCAACTTCGGCGGCATCCTCATCGTCTGGGACCGGCTGTTCCGTTCCTTCGTCCCCGAGACGGAGCGACCGGTGTACGGGCTCACCAAGAACATCTCCACCTACAACCCGCTGCGCGTCGCCACCCACGAGTACGCCGCCATCGCCCGCGACCTGAAGGCCGCGCGCGACTGGCGCGAGCGCTCCGGGCGGCTGCTGCGCGGACCGGGCTGGCAGCCGGCCGCCGCGACATCCGCCGGCCCCGCCGTACCGAACAACACCGCCACACACACCGGCTCCGCCGCGCAGAACGGCGGCACCAGCGCACCGGAGGCCGCCGCGTGAACCGTCTGTCCCGCGTCCTGCTCGGCGCGTTCCTGCTCGCCACCGCCGTCGACCTCGTCTCGCTGCTCGCCGGCGCGGACACGGGCCATCTGATCGCCAAGCCGCTGCTGATGCCGCTGCTCGCCGGATACGCCGCGGCCCAGGGCGCGCCCCGGGCCCTGGTCGCCGCGCTGGTGTTCGGCTGGGGCGGCGACGTGTTCCTCATGCTGGACCCCGACTGGGCCTTCCTCGTCGGCATGGCCTGCTTCGCCGCCGGACACGTCAGCTATCTGACGCTGTTCGGCCGGCGCCGGACGAGCCTTCCGCTGGGCGGGCTCTACGCCGTCGCCCTCGCCGGCACCGTCGTCGCGCTCTGGCCCGACCTCCCCGCCGGCCTGCGGATACCGGTCGCCGGCTACTCGCTCCTGCTGACCGCGATGGCCTACCGGGCCAGCTCCCTCGGCGTGACGGCCGGCATCGGCGGCGCGCTCTTCCTGCTGTCCGACACCCTCATCGCCACCGGCGTCGCCGACTGGCCCCGGCTGCCCGGGCACGACTTCTGGGTGATGGCGACCTACATCGCCGCCCAGTCCCTGCTCACCACCGGCGCCCTGCGGGCCACGCGCGCCCCTCGCGCCACGGGTACGGCACCCCGTGCCACCGGGGCGGCCCCGGCCCCCGGAGCCTGACCCGGCCCCGGCCCCGGGGAGCCCCAGGCTCTACAGCCAGACGGGGGCGTCGGCGCCCGCCACGCCCGGCGGGCGCGACCAGTCGGCCGGACCGCCGTCGTACACCACCGGCGGACGCGCGTGCAGCAGCCGCCCGAGCGGGCCGTCCGTCTCCTGGAGGTGCCGCCCCGGCTCGTACCGGGCCAGCCCGTGGGTGAGGAAGTGCCCGGTCTGGGCGAGCGCGAGCCGCACCAGCCGGGTGCCGCCGTCCCGGTCCTGCTCGGTCAGCGCGCGGAGCACGGCGGCGGCCAGCAGGTAGCCGGTGCCGTGGTCCAGGGCCTGCGCCGGAAGTGCTCCCGGCCGCCCGTCGGAGCCCTCCAGGGTCGCGATGCCCGTCGCCACCTGCACCAGGCTGTCGAAGCCGCGCCGCTCGCCCCACGGCCCGTAGTCGCCCCACGCCGACAGCCGCGCCACCACCAGACCGGGCCGGGTCAGGCCGAAGCGGTCGAGGGCACCCGGCCGGTAGCCGGTCACCAGGACGTCGGCCGCGTCGAGGAGTTCCTGGACGGTACGCCGGTCCGACGGACGTTCCAGGTCCAGCGCCGCCGTGCGCTTGCCGACCGCCATGTCGGCGTGCTGGTCCGGGAGTTCGGGGTTGCCCGGCGGGTCGATCCGCAGCACGTCCGCGCCCAGCAGCGCCAGCGTCCGGGTCGCCACCGGGCCCGCGATCACCCGGGTCAGGTCGAGCACCCGCAGCGGGCGGCCGTCCGGCCGGCGGCGCGGGGCCGCCTCGTCGAGCCGTTCCATGGTGAGCAGCGGGCGCGCCGCCACCTCGCGGCCCTGCGGGTGGGCGGCCCACTCGTCCGGGGTGCGCAGGGCGACGGCCAGGCCCCCGGCCCCGTACACCGCGGTCTCGATGTCCACCGCCGTCCGCGCGCCGATCGCCGCCTCGACCGCGGCCACCAGACCGGCGTCGGCGGCTGGGTCCGCGTCGGCCTTCAGCCCGAGAGCGGTGAGCAGCGCGACGCGGTGGTGGGGGTAGTTGGCGTGGGTACGGACCCAGCCGTCGGAGGCCCGCCAGAAACGGGAGAGCGGCGCGAAGACCTCCGGCGCCCGTCCGTCGACCCGTAGTCTCCGCTCGCTGGTGAACGCCGTGGCCACCGCGCCGTCGTCGACCCGTACCGGGCCCGGCAGGCCCGCCCGTTCCACCGCCGCGAGCCCGGCCACCGCGACCGCCGCCCGGGCCAGGTCCATCGCGGGCAGCCGCGCCCCGAGCAGCCCCGAGGGCCCGCCGTACACCACCCGGCCGAGCAGCGCGGGATCCCCGCCGAGGGCCGACCACAGCAACGCCGTACCCGTGCCCGTCTGCGTGCCCGTACCTCTGTCACCCGTGTCCGTGCGCATGTCGGTGTCCATGGGCACCACTATGAACCGCCCATGGCACTCAGTGCCATGGGCGGTTCACGGAGAGGTGGAGCCGGGGCCGCTACTTTCGGACGGCGTCGAGCGCGTCGACGATGCCCGCGCCGTAGAAGCCGTTCTTCTGCTTGCCGCCCTCGCACACGGCGTCGTTCGTGCCGTCGCCGTTGATGTCGTACGGCGCGCACGCCCGCTCGTCCGCCTGCGCGGACAGCAGGGCCTTGAGGGCCGCCGGGCTGGCGTTCGGGTGGGTCGACTTCAGCAGCGCCAGGACGCCCGCCACGTGCGGCGAGGCCATCGAGGTGCCGGCCTTGTAGTTGTAGCCGCCGTTCACGGTGGTCGACAGGATGAGGCCGTTGTTGGCCGGGGCCTGCGGCGGCTGGTACTTGGTGCTGTCGCCGCCCGGGGCCGCGACGTCGATGACGCCCAGGCCGTAGTTCGAGTAGGAGGCCTTCAGGTTCTTGGCGCCGGTCGCGGAGACCGTCACCACGCCCGGCAGCATCGCCGGGTAGTCGAAGCACTCCTTCGGGTCGATGACCCGGTCGCCCGCCGTGGAGTCGTTCGGGCTGCTGTTGTCGAGGATCGAGTCGCCCGCCAGGTCGAAGGCGGAGTTACCCGCCGCCGCGACGTTGACGGCGCCCTTCTTCTCCGCGTACCGGGTCGCGCGGGTGACCGCCTCGATGAGGGCCTTCTGGTCCTCGTCGTTCTTGCAGGCGAACATCCACGGGTCGGTGTAGTAGCTGTTGTTGGTGACGTCGATGCCGTGCTCGGCCGCCCACACGAAGCCGCAGACGACGGCCTCGGTGTAGAAGTAGCCGTCGGGCGTGGACACCTTGATGCCGGCGAGCTTCACGCCCGGCGCGACACCGGTGACGCCGATGCCGTTCTTGGCGGCGCCGATGGTGCCCGCGACGTGGGTGCCGTGGTCGCTTTCGCCCGCCTTCGGACGCCACGAGCCGGGCGTCGTGTCGGGCTTGCCGCCCACGCAGTTGGCGGAGGCGGCGGCGTCGAAGTTCGGCGCCAGGTCCGGATGGGTGTCGTCCACACCGGTGTCGATGATGCCGACCGTCACCCGCTTGCTGCCGAGCGTCTTCTTGTGCGCCTGGTCGGCCTTGATGGCCGGCAGGTCCCACTGGAGGGGCTCGAGCGGGTCCTGGCCGTCGGCCGCGGCCTGCGAGGCGGCCTTGATCTCGGCCGGGGTCAGCGCCTGGCTGCCCTCACCGACCGAGTCGTCGGTCTGCACCGACAGCGGAGCCGTACGGGTGGCGCCGGCCGAGATGACGCCCGGGGCCTTGCGGATGGTCTTCGCGAAGTCCGGGTTCTGCGAGTGGACGACGATGACGCCTATCTGGTCGTACGACTGGACTATGTCGCCGCCGGCCTTGGCTATGGAGGCCCGCACCGCGTCCGCGGTCCAGCGGCCGCCACCGATGTTGACGACATACGACAGCTTCGGGCCGTCGGCGGCCGTGGCGGCCGTCGGCGCGTCGCTCAGTTCCGCGGCCGTGGCGGCGCCGGCGGGCAGGAAGCCGAGCGAAGCGGTGAGCGCGAGTCCGGCGGGCAGAGCGAGGACTCGGGCGCGCCGCGATCCCAGAGGAGCCATGGGTTCTCCAGATCATCGTCGAGCTGCCCGGCCGCTGACGTGCGGACAGGCAGGTGCATGACGAGTGAAGCTAGCGCCGATCTTCATTTGTCTCAATGAGTTGAGAAGACTTCATGAAGATCGGACGGAGAATTTCCCGCCCGGGTGAACCGCCTGGTGTCGGATTCCGTGTCGATGGGCAAGGGAGGAGAGGCGCCCGGCTCCGCTGCCCCCGCCCTCCCAACCTCCCCCGCACCCGTGTCCATTCCTGCCCGCCTTGTCCCGATCCGCGAACCGCCTGCGCGGCCGCGTACCGCGGACCGAGGAGATGAGGAGATCCCGTGGCCCACGACGCCGCCCCGCCGCCCCGCAGCGGCACGGACTTCGCCGCCCCCGCCCAGCCCACGACGGAGCAGTTCGTCGAGGTCCAGAGCAGCCGCGAGTTCGGCGACCTGCGCCGTACCCACCGCTCGTTCGCGTTCCCCCTGACGGTCGCCTTCGTCGCCTGGTACCTGCTCTACGTGCTGCTCTCCAACTACGCGGACGGCTTCATGGGCACCAAGCTCTTCGGCAACATCAACGTGGCCCTCGTCCTCGGTCTCGGTCAGTTCCTGACCACGTTCCTCATCGCCTGGCTCTACTCCCGGCACGCCGCCGGACGCCTCGACCCGCGCGCGGCGACCATCAAGACGCACATGGAGGGCGCCCCGACGCCCCTCGGAGCCCCCCGCACCCCCGGTGACGCCCGTACGGAGGCCGACGCATGACCGCCCCGCTCCTCCTCGCCGCGGCGCCGAACGCGACCACCGAGCACCGCCCGCTGATCATCGGCCTGTTCGGCGCCTTCGTGGTGGCCACCCTGGTCATCACCATCTGGGCCGGCCGCCAGACCCGCAGCGCCGCCGACTTCTACGCCGGCGGCCGCCAGTTCACCGGCTTCCAGAACGGCCTCGCCATCTCCGGCGACTACATGTCCGCCGCGTCGTTCCTCGGCATCGCCGGCGCCATCGCGCTCTTCGGCTACGACGGCTTCCTCTACTCCATCGGGTTCCTCGTCGCCTGGCTGGTCGCGCTGCTCCTGGTGGCCGAACCACTGCGCAACTCCGGCCGGTTCACCATGGGCGACGTCCTCGCCTACCGGATGCGCCAGCGGCCCGTCCGCACCGCCGCCGGCACCTCCACCATCGTCGTCTCGATCTTCTACCTGCTGGCCCAGATGGCCGGTGCCGGCGTGCTCGTCTCGCTGCTCCTCGGCATCACCAGCGACGGCGGCAAGATCGCCATCGTCGCCCTGGTCGGCGTGCTGATGATCGTGTACGTGACCATCGGCGGCATGAAGGGCACCACCTGGGTGCAGATGGTCAAGGCCGTCCTGCTCATCGCGGGCACGCTCCTGATCACCTTCCTCATCCTGATGAAGTTCCACTTCAACGTCTCGGAGCTGCTCGGCGCGGCCGCCACCAACAGCGGCAAGGGCGACGCCTTCCTCCAGCCCGGCCTCAAGTACGGCGCCACGGGCACCTCGAAGCTGGACTTCCTCTCCCTCGGCATCGCGCTCGTCCTCGGCACCGCCGGACTGCCGCACATCCTCATCCGCTTCTACACGGTGCCCACCGCCAAGGCCGCCCGGAAGTCGGTCAACTGGGCCATCGGCATCATCGGCGCGTTCTACCTGATGACGATCGTCCTCGGCTTCGGCGCCGCCGCGCTGCTCAAGAACAGCGACATCATCGCGTCCAACAAGGCGGGCAACACCGCGGCCCCGCTGGCCGCTCTGGAGATCGGCGGCGGCGCCGGTTCGACCGGCGGCTCGATACTGCTGGCCGTCATCTCCGCCGTCGCGTTCGCCACCATCCTCGCCGTCGTCGCCGGCCTCACCCTCGCCTCCTCCTCGTCGTTCGCGCACGACATCTACGCCAACGTCATCCGGCGCGGACAGGCCACCGAGAAGGAGGAGGTACGCGCCGCCCGCTGGGCCACCGTCCTCATCGGCGTCGTCTCCATCGCGCTCGGCGCCCTCGCCCGCGACCTCAACGTCGCCGGCCTCGTCGCCCTCGCCTTCGCGGTGGCCGCCTCCGCCAACCTGCCGACGATCCTCTACAGCCTCTTCTGGAAGCGCTTCACCACCCAGGGCGCGCTCTGGTCGATCTACGGCGGTCTGATCTCCGCGGTCGTCCTCGTGCTCTTCTCGCCGGTCGTCTCCGGCAAGGAGACCTCGATGTTCAAGACCGTGGACTTCTACTGGTTCCCGCTGGAGAACCCCGGCATCGTCTCGATCCCGCTGGGCTTCCTGCTCGGCTGGCTCGGCACCGTCCTGTCCAAGGAGAAGCCGGACCCCGGCAAGTTCGCGGAGCTGGAGGTCAAGTCCCTCACCGGCGTCGGAGCGCACTGACCCGGGCCCGTTCCGCCCGCCGTTCGTTCCCCCGGACCGGCCGCGTCGTGGATGCCACGACGCGGCCGGTCCGCGTCCGGGGCCCCGCGCGCACCGTCCTCCACGCGATCCCCACCTGCCTCCGTGTCCGATGTCCGCGTGGTCACGTAGGCTCGGCACCGAGGCAACCGGAACACGGAACCGGAAGAAGGGGAGGGGGCCCTGTGCTCATCGACACGTACGGCCGCGTCGCCACCGATCTGCGGGTGTCCCTCACCGACCGGTGCAACCTGCGCTGCACGTACTGCATGCCGGAAGAGGGCCTGAGCTGGCTGGCCAAGCCCGACCTGCTCACCGACGACGAGATCGTCCGCCTCGTCCGGATCGCCGTCACCGACCTCGGCGTCACCGAGGTCCGCTTCACCGGCGGCGAGCCGCTGCTGCGCCCCGGCCTCACCGGCATCGTCGCGCGCTGCGCCGAGCTCGAACCGCGCCCCCAGCTGTCCCTCACCACCAACGGCATCGGCCTCGCGCGCACCGCCGCCGCGCTCCGGGACGCCGGCCTCGACCGGGTCAACGTCTCCCTGGACACCCTGCGCCCCGAGGTCTTCAAGACCCTCACCCGCCGCGACCGCCACCAGGACGTGCTCGACGGCATGGCCGCCGCCCGCGCCGCCGGCCTCACCCCGGTCAAGGTCAACAGCGTGCTCATGCCCGGACTCAACCAGGACGAGGCCCCCGACCTGCTGGCCTGGGCGATCGAACAGGACTACGAGCTCCGCTTCATCGAGCAGATGCCGCTCGACGCCCAGCACGGCTGGAAGCGCGACGGCATGATCACCGCCGACGACATCCTGGCCTCGCTGCGCACCCGCTTCGCGCTGACCCCCGAGACGGCCGGCGAGCGCGGCTCCGCGCCCGCCGAGCGCTGGGCCGTCGACGGCGGCCCGCACACGGTCGGCGTCATCGGCTCCGTCACCCGGCCCTTCTGCCGGGCCTGCGACCGCACCCGGCTCACCGCCGACGGGCAGGTGCGCACCTGTCTGTTCGCCACCGAGGAGACCGACCTGCGGGCGGCGCTGCGCGGGACGGCCTCCGACGCGGAGATCGCGGAGATCTGGCGCAAGGCGATGTGGGGCAAGAAGGCCGGCTCCGGCCTCGACGACCCGGACTTCCTGCAGCCCGAGCGCCCGATGTCGGCGATCGGCGGCTGACGCCCGGGCACGGCAGGACGGTCAGGCAGGCCCGTCAGGTCAGGCCGAGGGGCCGGCGGGGCCGTCGTCGGTATCCCCGTCGGCCGGTCGGTTCGCGGCCTGCTCCGCCTCCCACGCGGCGAGCGTGACGACGTCCTTGAGGAAGCCTCGTACGCCCAGGAACTGGGAGAGATGCTCGCGGTGCTCCTCGCACGCGAGCCACGTCTTGCGCCGCTCCGGCGTGTGGAGTTTGGGGTTGTTCCAGGCCAGCACCCACACGGCGGCCGCCCGGCAGCCCTTGGCGGAACAGATCGGATTGTCTTCGCTCACGGGACCATGGATCACGTGATCATTGTCCACAAAAGGCGATGCCGAGCAGCCACGGGGGGAGCTGCCCGGCATCGGTCCGTCGCTCCGACGGGGGATGCGGAGCGCGTAGGCAGTATGTCACGGGGAATGGGGTGCGGTGCACCGGAACTTCATGATTGCTCTGGGCAATCCCGGGCAGTTTTCCGGCCCTTGGCCTCACGCTGCGTGATCGTCGCGGCGGTGCGCGTCTTCCGCTCCGTCTTCCGCTCCGGCTTCCGCTCCGTCGTCGGGGCGGCCTTCGGTCCGGGCCTCCGTCGGGGCCTCCGTCCGGGCCTTCGTCCGGTCTTCCGTTCCGGCCTCGGACGCGGGGTCCAGGGCGGGCCGTATCGGGGTGACGCCGAAGGTGGAGGGGAGGGACGGCGTGGTCTCGCGGCCGGCGTTGGCGATGACGACGGCGACGTACGGGAGGAGGGCGCCGAGCACCAAGGCCACGATCGCCACGGGCCGTTCCACGTTCCACAGCGTGGTGGCGGCGATGACGGCGACGGTGCGGATCAGCATCGAGACGACGTACCGGCGCTGCCGGCCCCGGACGTCCTCGGTGAGCCCCTGACGGGCGCCGGTGATCCGGAAGACCTCGCTCCCGCCATGCTTCCGCATCACATTCCACCACCACGGCTCATGCCGGACTCTCCCCGGCCCGGTCTTCTTCCACGGTACGCCCGCGGGTCCGGTCCCACGAGACCGGGGCGTCCACCGGGGCGTCCACCGGAGCGGCGAGCCGTACGGTGCCGGGGCGGGCGGCCGCACCGGCGGCCCCGCGCGGGGCCCGGACGCGGATGGCGCCGCCCGGAATGCGCCGTGTGGACGACGGGCCGAGACTGGGCACACACGCGTGCGAGGAGGCGACGATGGGCTGGTTGTGGGCGATCATTGTGGGCTTGGTCCTGGGCCTGATCGCGAAGGCGATCCTCCCCGGGAAGCAGCAGATCCCGCTGTGGCTGACGGTGGTGTTCGGCATGCTCGGCAGCGTGCTCGGCAACGCGGTGGCGACCTGGATCGGTGTCAACGAGACCAAGGGCATCGACTGGATCCGTCATCTGCTCCAGCTGATCGGCGCCGTCGTGATCGTGGGCCTGGGCGACATGCTGTGGGTCTCGCTCAAGGGCAACAAACAGCGGACCTGACGGTACGGACGGGGCCCGCGGGCGCCCGTACCCGACGGCCGTACGACGAAGAGGGCCCGGGACGGCGACGGACATCCGCCGCCCTCCCGGGCCCTTCGCGCGCTGACGGGCTCAGCCCTGCGGCGCGTACTCGATCGCCGCGAGGTTCTTCTTGCCCCGGCGCAGCACCAGCCAGCGGCCGTGCAGCAGCTCGTCCGCCGACACCTCGGCGTCCTCGGCGGTCACCTTGACGTTGTTCACGTAGGCGCCGCCCTCCTTCACCGTGCGGCGGGCGGCCGACTTGCTGGCCACCAGACCGACCTCGGCGAACAGGTCCACGACCGCGCCCAGCTCCGTCACGCGCGCGTGCGGCAGCTCGGACAGGGCCGCGGCCAGGGTCGGCTCGTCGAGGGCGGACAGCTCGCCCTGACCGAACAGCGCCTTGGACGCGTCGATGACGGCCTGGCACTGCTCGGCGCCGTGCACCAGGGTGGTCAGCTCCTCCGCCAGCGCCCGCTGGGCGGCCCGGGCCTGCGGCCGCTCGGCGGTGAGTGCCTCCAGCTCCTCAAGCTCCTCCCGGGACTTGAAGGACAGGATGCGCATGTACGTGGAGATGTCACGGTCGTCCACGTTCAGCCAGAACTGGTAGAACGCGTACGGCGTGGTCATCTCCGGGTCCAGCCAGACGGCGCCGCCCTCGGTCTTGCCGAACTTGGTGCCGTCGGCCTTCACCATCAGCGGCGTCGCGAGCGCGTGGACCTCGGCGCCCGGCTCCAGGCGGTGGATCAGGTCGAGGCCGGCCACCAGGTTGCCCCACTGGTCGGAGCCGCCCTGCTGGAGCGTGCAGCCGTGGCGCCGGTACAGCTCCAGGAAGTCCATGCCCTGCAGCAGCTGGTAGCTGAACTCGGTGTAGCTGATGCCCTGCTCGGACTCCAGGCGGCGGGCCACGGAGTCCTTGGTCAGCATCTTGTTGACCCGGAAGTGCTTGCCGATGTCACGCAGGAACTCGATCGCCGACAGGCCGGCGGTCCAGTCCAGGTTGTTCACCATGACCGCCGCGTTCTCGCCCTCGAAGGACAGGAACGGCTCGATCTGCGACCGCAGCCGGCTCACCCAGGCGGCGACCGTCTCGGGGTCGTTCAGGGTGCGCTCGGCCGTCGGCCGCGGGTCGCCGATCTGTCCGGTGGCCCCGCCGACCAGCGCCAGCGGCCGGTGCCCGGCCTGCTGGAGCCGGCGGACGGTGAGCACCTGGACCAGGTGGCCGACGTGGAGACTGGCCGCGGTCGGGTCGAAACCGCAATAGAACGTGACGGGACCGTCCGCGAGCGCCTTGCGCAGGGCCTCTTCGTCGGTGGACTGGGCGAAGAGCCCACGCCACTTCAGCTCGTCGACGATGTCGGTCACGTCGTCCGTCTCCTCGATTGCAGGGGGGATGTGACTGTCCAGTCTAGGGCGTGTTCCGAAAGGAGCTCCGCCCGCCCGGGGCGGGTCAGGAGGGACTTTCGAAACACGCCCGGGGTGGTCAGACGCCCTTGCTGACCGAACTCATGTTGAAGTCCGGCACCCGCAGGGCCGGCATCGCGGCCCGGGTGAACCAGTCGCTCCACTCGCGCGGCAGCGTCTGCTCGGTCCGGCCCGCCTCGGTGGCCCGCGACAGCAGGTCGACCGGTGACTCGTTGAACCGGAAGTTGTTCACCTCGCCGACCACCTCGCCGTTCTCCACCAGGTAGACGCCGTCCCGGGTGAGACCGGTGAGCAGCAGCGTCGCCGGGTCGACCTCGCGGATGTACCAGAGGCAGGTGAGCAGCAGCCCGCGCTCGGTGGAGGCCACCATCTCCTCCAGCGACTTCTCCCCGCCGCCGTCCAGGATCAGGTTCCCGGCCCCCGGCGCCATGGGCAGTCCGGTGAGCCCCGCGGTGTGCCGGGTGGTGATCAGATGGGCCAGCTTGCCGTCCCGGACCCAGTCGACCGGGGAGACCGGCAGACCGTTGTCGAAGACGGACGAGTCGTCGCCCGAGGCGTGCGCGATCACGAACGGCGCCGACTCCAGGCCCGGCGCGCCCGGGTCGCTGCGCAGGGTCAGCGGCAGCGGCGACAGGGTCTCGCCGACGCGGGTCCCGCCGCCGGGCCGGGAGAAGACCGTACGGCCCTCCGCCGCGTCCCGGGCCGCCGAGGACCACAGCTGGTAGATCAGCAGGTCGGCCACGGCGGTCGGCGGCAGCAGCGTCTCGTACCGGCCGGCCGGCAGCTCGATCCGCCGCTCGGCCCAGCCGAGCCGGGTGGCGAGCTCGGCGTCCAGCGCGGCCGGGTCGACGTCCGTGAAGTCCCGGGTCGCGCGCCCGGCCCACGCGGAACGGGTCCGGTCGGGCGACTTGGCGTTGATCTCCAGGGTGCCCTTGGGCTGGTCGTGCCGCAGCCGCAGCCCGGTCGAGGTGCCCAGGTAGGTGGAGGTCATCTCGTGGTACGCGAAGCCGTACAGCTCCCGGTCGCCCGCCCGGGCCCGGGCGAACGCCTCGCCGAGCGCGGGCGCGAAGGCGTCGAAGACCGCGGAGGAGGTCTCGGCCGGCGCGTCCGTGAAGCCGGCGGACACCGGTACGCCCTCGACCAGCGGCTGGGCGTCCTCGGCGGGCCCGGCCGCGCGCGCGGCCTCCTCGGCGGCCCGGACCAGCGGCTCCAGGTCGTCGGCGGTGACCGCCGAGCGGGAGACCACGCCGGAGGCGGTGCCCTGCGCGCCGTCGACGGTCGCGATGACGGTGAGCTCGCGGCCCCGGGTGACCCCGTTGGTGGTCAGCGCGTTGCCGGCCCAGCGCAGATTCGCGGAGGACTGCTCGTCGGCGATGACCACGCAACCGTCGGCGCGCGACAGCTCCAGGGCGCGCTCGACGATCTCGTACGGCTTGCTGTCGCGGCTCATCGACCGGCCTCCTGCGTCGTGTTGAGACTGTGCTTGCCCGGGGGACGACCCCCGGACCCCCGGCGGAGATCGTGGCGCGCGCTCATCGACCGGCCTCCTGCGTCGTGTTGAGGATGTTCACGCCCCGGAACAGGGCGGACGGGCAGCCGTGCGAGACCGCCGCGACCTGGCCCGGCTGGGCCTTGCCGCAGTTGAACGCGCCGCCGAGGACGTACGTCTGCGGGCCGCCGACCTGCTCCATCGAGCCCCAGAAGTCGGTGGTCGTCGCCTGGTACGCGACGTCCCGCAGCTGTCCGGCGAGCCGGCCGTTCTCGATGCGGAAGAAGCGCTGGCCGGTGAACTGGAAGTTGTAGCGCTGCATGTCGATCGACCAGGAACGGTCGCCGACCACGTAGATGCCCCGCTCGACCCCGCCGATCAGGTCCTCCGTGGACAGCCCGCCCGGGTCCGGCTGGAGCGAGACGTTCGCCATCCGCTGCACCGGCACGTGCGCCGGGGAGTCGGCGAAGGCGCAGCCGTTGGAGCGGCCGAGGCCGGTCAGCCGGGCGATCCGGCGGTCCATCTGGTAGCCGACGAGCGTGCCGTCCTTCACCAGGTCCCAGCTCTGCCCTTCGACGCCCTCGTCGTCGTAGCCGATGGTGGCGAGCCCGTGCTCGGCGGTCCGGTCACCGGTCACGTTCATCACGGACGAGCCGTACGCCAGCTTGCCCAGCTGGTCGAAGGTCGCGAACGAGGTGCCCGCGTACGCCGCCTCGTAGCCGAGCGCGCGGTCCAGCTCGGTGGCGTGACCGATCGACTCGTGGATGGTCAGCCACAGGTTGGACGGGTCGACGACCAGGTCGTAGCGGCCGGCGTCGACGCTCGGCGCGCGCATCTTCTCGGCGAGCAGCGCCGGGATCTCGTCCAGCTCCTTGTCCCAGTCCCAGCCGGTGCCGGTCAGGTACTCCCAGCCCCGGCCGACCGGCGGCGCCAGCGTCCGCATCGAGTCGAACTCGCCGGTGGTGCCGTCCACGGCGACCGCCGTCAGCTGCGGGTGCAGCCGGACCCGCTGCTGGGTGGTGACGGTGCCGGCGGTGTCCGCGTAGAACTTGTTCTCGAAGACGGTCAGCAGGGACGCGTCCACGTGCGCCACGCCGTCGGCGCGCAGCAGCCGCGCGCTCCAGTCGGCGAGCAGCCCGCTCTTCTCCTCGGCGGAGACGCCGAAGGGGTCGATCTCGTACGAGGAGACCCACACCTTCTCCTCGTGCACCGGCTCGTCGGCGAGCTCCACCTTCTCGCCGGAGCCGGCCGCGGCGATCACCTTCGCGGACAGCTTCGCCATGGCCACCGCCTGCGAGGCGACCCGCGCGGCGCCGTCCATGGTCAGATCGACCCCGGACGCGAAGCCCCAGGCCCCGCCGTGCACCACGCGGACCGCGTAGCCGAGGTCCGTGGTGTCCGAGGAGCCCGACGGTTTGGCGTCGCGCAGCCGCCACGCGGCGCTGCGCACCCGCTCCAGGCGGAAGTCGGCGTGCTCGGCGCCGAGCGCCCGGGCCCGGGCGAGGGCGGCGTCGGCGAGCGCCCGCAACGGAAGCTGGGTGAAGGCTTCATCGAGGGAATGGGTCCCAGATTGCACAGTTGTCTCCTGTCGTGTGCGACCGGTCGCCCTGATCATGTCGCTCTTTGGGCCGCGTTGCCCAGACGTTTCTGTAGGGACCCGACAGCGACGTCCGGGTGCCACTGTCACGGCCCGATTCCTCGTATCCCGGAACGGACCGATAGGTTTCGGCATACCAGACCGCTATTGAAAGGGTGATCCGTTGAGCCGCTCGGTTCTCGTCACCGGAGGAAACCGGGGCATCGGCCTCGCCATCGCCCGCGCGTTCGCCGACGCCGGTGACAAGGTCGCCATCACGTACCGCTCGGGTGACCCGGTGGAGCTCGAGAAGGCCGGGTTCCTGGCCGTCAAGTGCGACATCACCGACACCGAGCAGGTGGATCAGGCCTACAAGGAGATCGAGGAGAAGCACGGTCCGGTCGAGGTGCTCGTGGCCAACGCGGGCGTGACCAAGGACCAGCTCCTCATGCGGATGTCCGAGGAGGACTTCGCGTCCGTCCTCGACACCAACCTCACCGGCACCTTCCGGGTCGTGAAGCGCGCCAACCGCGCCATGCTGCGGGCCCGCAAGGGCCGGGTCGTGCTGATCTCCTCGGTCGTCGGTCTGCTCGGCTCGGCGGGCCAGGCGAACTACGCCGCCTCGAAGGCCGGACTGGTCGGATTCGCGCGGTCGCTGGCCCGGGAGCTGGGCTCGCGCAACATCACCTTCAACGTCGTCGCGCCCGGTTTCGTCGACACGGACATGACCAAGGTGCTCACGGACGAGCAGCGCGCCGGGATCGTCTCCCAGGTGCCGCTCGGCCGCTACGCGCAGCCGGAGGAGATCGCCGCCGCGGTGCGGTTCCTCGCCTCCGACGACGCTTCGTACATCACTGGAGCCGTCATCCCGGTTGACGGCGGATTGGGCATGGGTCACTGATCACATGAGCGGAATTCTCGAGGGCAAGCGCATCCTGATCACCGGTGTGCTGATGGAGTCCTCCATCGCCTTCCACGCCGCGAAGCTGGCCCAGGAGCAGGGCGCGGAGATCATCCTCACCGCCTGGCCCCGGCCGACGCTTACCGAGCGCATCGCCAAGAAGCTGCCCCGCCCCGAGGCCGTCAAGGTCCTGGAGCTGGACGTCTCGAACGACGAGCACCTCGCCCGCCTGGAGGGCCAGGTGCGCGAGCACCTGGGCGACCGGCTGGACGGCGTCGTGCACTCCATCGGCTTCGCCCCGCAGGACGCGCTCGGCGGCAACTTCCTGAACACGCCGTTCGAGTCGGTCGCCACCGCCATGCACGTCTCGGCCTTCTCCCTGAAGTCCCTGACGATGGCGCTGCTGCCGCTGATGAGCGAGGGCGGCTCGGTCGTCGGCCTCACCTTCGACGCGCAGTTCGCCTGGCCGCAGTACGACTGGATGGGCCCGACCAAGGCCGCCCTGGAGGCCACCAGCCGCTACATGGCGCGTGACCTCGGCAAGCGGGACATCCGCTGCAACCTGGTCTCGGCGGGCCCGCTCGGCTCCATGGCCGCGAAGTCCATCCCGGGCTTCTCCGACCTGGCGAGCGTCTGGGACAGCCGTTCCCCGCTGACCTGGGACCTGTCCGACCCGGAGCCGGCCGGCCGCGCCATCGTCGCGCTGCTGTCCGACTGGTTCCCGAAGACGACGGGCGAGATCGTCCACGTGGACGGCGGTCTGCACGCCATCGGCGCCTGACCTTCGTCAGCGCCTGTGAGGGGCCGGGGGACCAGCGCGCCGACCCACACCCCAGGTGAAGACGGGCAGGTCGTCCTCGTACACGCCGAACTTGGGCGAGCCGGGGTCGGTGGGGTGGC
>NZ_JBEYHT010000073.1:0-36058 GCF_040635425.1 Streptomyces laurentii
GAGAGCCAGCTCCAGCAGCGCAATTACGAAGGGTTCCTCCGCTGATGCGAATCGTCCTCGTCGGACCGCCCGGCGCCGCGTTCAGGTGCCGTCGCGAGGGATCATCCTTTGTCAGGTCGGCCGGTCCCCCGGCCTGCCCTGCGGACGATCACCCGGCGTTCAGCCCAGGTCGGGGCGGTGGCTCACCCGGACCGAGTTGACGAGGGTCTTGCCCGAGACGCCCACGAACCGCAGGTTCAGCCGGCCGTCGGTGACCTCGACCGTGAAGGTCTTGTCATGGGCGGCGAAGGTGCCCGCCACCAGCGTGACGTCGAGGTTGGAGACCTTCTCCGCGTCCTCGGCCATCACGTCCATGACCCGGTCCGCCTGCTTGGCGTTGCCCAGCTCCGCGAAGCCGAGGTCGACCTGGTAGACGCCGTCGGGCAGGTTGTCGAAGCGGTACTCGTAGGCACCCTGGCGGGCGCTGCGGTACAGCTCCGGGTCGGCGGTGCCGGAGATCGCCTTGGTCGTGGCGACCTTGCCGGTGGAGCCGAGGTAGCCGTACGCGCCGGCCTTGTACTCCTGGTCGGGACGCCAGCCGTCACCGCGCGTGTCCGTCGAGGCCGCGGTCGCGCCGGCGTCGACGGCCACCTGGTAGGCGGGCACGACGACCGTGACCGGGACCTCCGTCAGCGGCGTACGGCCGGACTCCGAGGAGATCTGCAGGGTGCCGGTGAGCACCGAGCCCGGGGTCGCGCCCGCGGTGTCGACGGTGAGCCCCACCGTCCGGGTGCCGCCGGCGGCCAGGTCGCCCTCGGCCGAGGCGATCCTCAGCCAGGACGCGCCGCTCTTCTCCTTGACCGTGTACGCGGTCGCGGAGCCGTCGTTGGTGAGGACGAGCTCCCGGGCGCGGCTCTGGTCCGCCGGGACGATCTCGGTCACCGCGGTGCGGTCGGCCGTGACCCGGCCGGTGGCGAGGACCGCGTCGGCCGTGGCGATCCCGGTGGCCTTGGCCTCCCGCGCGGCGGTGGCGCCGGCGTAGTGCGCGGCACCGAAGGCGAGGTCGCACGTCGCCTTGTCGCCGGTGGCCGGTACCTGGGCGAGGTAGGAGCCGTCGGCGCCGGTGGTGGCGGTGCCGACCTCGGTGCCGACCTGGCGGACGGAGACCGTGGCGCCCTCGACGCCCTTGTGGTCGTTGCCGTCGGTGACGGTGCCGGCGACGACCGCGCTCTTGGTGGTGCGGAAGGTGATGTTCATGCCGTCGGTGACGACCGGCTCGTTGTACGAGTGCAGCAGGCCGTCGGTGCCGGTGGCGTTCTCCAGGCCGATGGTGGCGCTGGAGCCGTTCTCGTAGTTCCCGGTGCCGATGTCCTTGTAGTGATAGGACACCTCGCCGTCCTCGCCGATCACCGCGGAGAAGGTGAGGCGCTGGGCGGTGTTGGAGTAGATCACCACGTCACGCCACTCGACGGTGAGACGACGGTGCGGGGCGGTGCCGGAGACGCCGGTGTAGACGCCCGAGTTCGCGTCCAGCTGCAGGTTGTCCCAGAAGGGGTACAACGCGCCGTTGGGCGTGGTCGTCGTCGGCAGGGTGCTGTTGGTGGAGGAGGTGGAGCTGGTGCCGAAGGCGAGGACGCCCTCGGTGGTGGCGGAGGCGGTGCGGTACGTCTTGCCGTACAGCGCCACCGGGAAGGGCAGGTTCACCGTGGCCGAGCCGGTGGTCTGGTTCGGCATGGTGAGCTTGGTGTCACCGGTCGGGAAGGCGCTCTCGGTGAGGCGGCAGGCCGTGCCGAAGGTGTCGGTACGCGGCGCCAGCTCGATGTTCCTCGTGGTGTCGCCGCTCAGCTTGACGCCGGCGCTGGTGCCCGAGGCGCAGCGGCTGACCGGGGTGACGGCCACGTCGTAGCCGCCGACCGGCAGGGTCAGCGCGTACGAGCCGTCGGCGGCCGTGGTGCCGCGCACCGGGGTGCCCTGGACGACCAGCGTGGCACCCGCCTCGGGGCCGGCCTCGGTGGTGACGCGGCCGGTGAGCCTGGCCGACGGGGCCTGCTCGACGGCGAAGTCCTTCGTCACGGACTGGTCCTCGACGACCGTGACGGTGCCCGTCGCGGTGACGTAGCCGAACTTGCTCACCTCGGCCGTGTAGTCGCCGGCCATCAGCTTCGGCAGCGTGTAGGAGCCGTCCGCGCCGGTGACGATCGTCGTCCGCATCGGGCCGGACAGGCTCAGCCGGGCGTCGCCGACGGCGCTGCCGCCGGAGGTGACGGTGCCGGACAGGGCGCCGAGCGCGCCGCGCGGGGTGGCGCTGACCGCGGCGTACGCGTCGAGCCGGCCCTCGCCGAAGACGTTGTTCTTGGCCGCGGTGCCACCGCAGGTGGTGTCGTCGACGTCGATCGCGCTCTGGTCGAGCAGCTTCTCCGTCTCGGCGATGTCGCCGCGGATCGCGGGCGACGCCGACCACATCAGGGCGACGGTGCCGGCGGTGTGCGGGGAGGCCATCGACGTACCGGAGATGGTGTTGTAGCCGCCGCCGGACCAGGAGGAGCGGACGTTGACGCCCGGGGCCGCCAGGTCGGGCTTGATCCCGCCGCTCTCGCCGGTGCCGCGCGAGGAGAAGGTGGCGATGGTGTTGTTGATGTCGAAGGCGCCCGAGGAGTACGAGTTGGTGTACGAGCCCGGGGAGCCGGAGGTGTTGCAGGCCGAGCCGTTGTGGTCGTGCTGCGGGGGAGTGCAGTCGCGGCCTGAGCCACTAAAAGATGATGCAGAGATGACATGCGCGTAACAAGTAGGCACCGGGGGTCCGCTTCCGGCCAACCCGCGCCACCCGCCCCGCCCGCCCGTCTCGTCCCGTATCGCCCCCGCGCCCCGGGCGGCGCCACGGCCGGCTCCCGGGCCGCCGCCGGAACCGGTGCCGGAACCGCCGCCGGGACCCCGATCCGCGCCCCCGCGACCGAGCACCGCGCGGCCGTCTCTAGACTGGACCACCATGCGAAGCGAGCCCGTCCTCCGGATCGAAAGTCTGGTGAAGCGGTACGGAGACAAGACCGCGGTCGACGGTCTCGATCTGACCGCGCACCCCGGCATCACCGCCGTCCTCGGCCCTAACGGGGCGGGCAAGACGACCACCATCGAGACCTGCGAGGGCTACCGCAGGCCCGACTCCGGCACCGTCCGGGTCCTCGGCCTCGACCCCGTCAAGGAAGCCGCCCGGCTGCGGCCGCGGATCGGCGTGATGCTCCAGTCCGGCGGCGTCTACTCCGGCGCCCGCGCCGAGGAGATGCTGCGCCACGTGGCCCGGCTGCACGCGCACCCGCTCGACGTCGACGCCCTCATCGAACGCCTCGGCCTCGGCAGCTGCGGCCGCACCGGCTACCGGCGGCTCTCCGGCGGCCAGCAGCAGCGGCTCGCGCTCGCCATGGCCGTCGTAGGACGACCGGAACTCGTCTTCCTCGACGAGCCGACCGCCGGACTCGACCCGCAGGCCCGCCGCGCCACCTGGGACCTGGTCCGCGATCTGCGCGCCGACGGCGTCTCCGTGATCCTCACCACCCACCACATGGACGAGGCCGAACAGCTCGCCGACGACGTGGCCGTCGTCGACGGCGGAAAGGTCATCGCCCAGGGCTCCCCGGAGCAGCTGTGCCGCGGCGGCGCCGAGAACACCCTGCGCTTCGGCGGCCGCCCCGGCCTCGACACCGGCTCGCTCCTGAAGGCCCTGCCGGACGGCAGCTCGGCCGTCGAGACCACTCCCGGCGCCTACCGCGTGACCGGCGAGATCGACCCCCAACTGCTCGCGACGGTCACGTCCTGGTGCGCCCAGCACGGTGTGATGCCGGACCGGATCTCCGTCGAGCGGCACACCCTCGAAGACGTGTTCCTCGAACTGACCGGGCGGGAGCTGCGCGGATGAGCGCCGGTACGTACACCCCGAAGCCGGGAGCGGCCCCGCTCCCGCGCATGATCGGCGCGCAGGCCGTCCTCGAGACGAAGATGCTGCTGCGCAACGGCGAGCAGCTGCTCCTCACCGTCGTCATCCCCACCCTGCTCCTCGTGCTCTTCTCATCCGTCGACATCGTCGACACGGGCGACGGTAAGGCCGTGGACTTCCTCGCCCCCGGCATCCTCGCCCTCGCGGTGATGTCCACCGCCTTCACCGGCCAGGCCATCGCCACCGGCTTCGAACGCCGGTACGGGGTCCTCAAGCGGCTCGCCGCCTCGCCGCTGCCGCGCTGGGGCCTGATGACCGCGAAGACGCTGTCGGTGCTGGTCACCGAGCTGCTCCAGGTGCTCCTCGTCACGGTCATCGCGCTCGCGCTCGGCTGGTCACCCGAGGGCAACCCCCTCTCCGTACTGCTCCTGCTGGTCCTCGGCACGGCGGCCTTCTCCGGGATCGGCCTGCTGATGGCCGGCACCCTCAAGGCCGAGGCGACCCTGGCCGCCGCGAACCTCGTCTTCCTGCTGCTGCTCATCGGCGGCGGCGTGGTCGTACCGCTCGACAAGTTCCCCGACACGGCGCAGAACGTCCTCGGCCTGCTGCCCATCTCCGCCCTCTCCGGCGGCCTGCGGGACGTCCTCCAGCACGGCGCGGCGATGCCGTGGGGCGACGCGCTGATCCTCGCCGTGTGGGCGGTCCTCGGACTCGGCGCGGCGGCGAAGTTCTTCCGCTGGGAGTGACGCGGGGCGCGCCTTCCCCGGCGCGCCTTCCGCAGGGCCCACGCGTCTTCCGGGGCGCGCCTCCAGGGCTTCGACATGACGCTGTACGTGGCGATGCGGTGACGTTTCGCGTCGACTCGCCCCGGAACCACCCCCTCGTGAAACCGTGCACAAGCCCCCGCCTACGATGGGCCCGTGCAAACCCCCCTTGCCTTCATCGCCCAGCGCTGGACTCCGTCTCCCCGGATCGTCCGGCGCGCCGCGCTCTCCGCCGTCGTGATGAGCGTGATCATCATCATCACCGGTGGCGCGGTCCGGCTGACCGGCTCCGGCCTCGGCTGCGACACCTGGCCGAAGTGCACGGACGACAGCCTGATCGCCACCGCCGAGCAGGGCTTCCACGGTGCCATCGAGTTCGGCAACCGGATGCTGACCTACGTCCTGTCGGCCGCCGTCGGCTGGGCCATCATCGCCGCCCGCAGCGCCAAGCCGCGCCGCCGCAGCCTCACCCGGCTCGGCTGGACCCAGTTCTGGCTGGTGATGAGCAACGCCGTCATCGGCGGCATCACCGTGTGGATGGGCCTCAACCCCTGGACCGTCGCCGGCCACTTCCTCGCCGCGAACGCGCTCCTGACCGTCGCCACGATCACCTGGGTCCGGGTCGGCGAGGGCGACGCCGCGCCGAAGCCGCGCGTCCCGGCGCCCGTACGCAAGCTGGCCTGGGGAATCGTCGGCGTCTCCGCCGTCCTGATCGCGCTCGGCACGACGGTCACCGGCGCCGGCAAGCACGCGGGCGACAGCAGCGACGTCCCCCGAATGCCGTGGGACTGGACCAACGCCGCCCATGTCCACGCCGCCGCCGCCTGGCTGCTCTGCGGCCTCGCCCTCGCCATGTGGCTGATCCTCCGCGTCGTCGACGCCCCGGACGACACCCGGGCCCGCGCCCGCGACCTGATCATCCTGCTGGCCGCGCAGGGCGTCATCGGCTACGTCCAGTTCTTCGCCGGCGTCCCCGAGCTCCTGGTCGCCCTCCACATGCTCTGCTCCTCGCTCATGTGGATCGCCGTCCTCCGCCTGGCCCTGAGCCTCCGCGAGCGCCCGTCCGCATCCCCGGAGATCCCGTCCCGGACCCCGGAGATGGCCGCGCTGTAACAGCGCCCGGCCCGGACTCGCCGCCTCTCTGCCCCTGCCGGTTTCGGCGGGGGCAGTGGTGTGGGAGGGGGCAGGGGTCTCGGCGGGGGCGGAGGTACGGGCGAGGGATCACTCCGTACGCGTCGGCACCGGCCAGAGGTGCACCCGAAAAACCCGAAAGGGCGCTCCCCCCGGAGCGCCCTTTCGGGTGTGCGACGCAGACAGGCCGACTCAGCCGTTGGAGGGGCCGCCGAGCTGGATGCCCGCCATGCGGGTCCACTCGTACGGGCCGGTCTTGACCTTCGCGGCGAACTCGCCGTCGAACTCCTCGTGCAGGGTCAGCCCGGCCTGCTCCGCGGCCTGCTGGGCGATCGCGTAGCTCGGGGCCACCAGGTCGCCCCAGCCGCCGTCCTCGCCGACGAGGACGATGCGGGTGCCCGCCTGGCCGATGTGCGCCAGCTGGCCCTCGGCGCCGCCGTGCTTACCGGAGAACGCCTTGATCTCGCGGGCCAGCCTGGCCGCCTTGCGCTCCGCCTGCTTCGTGTCTGCCATACCGCAGATGCTACTCGTGGGTAGATCACGTGGCGACGGCCGGGGCACGTGGCGTGGGCCACGCGCCCCGGCCGTCGACCGGGTCCGTATGAGGCTGACGGGTCAGCGCAGGAAGGGGTCCACCGCGACCGCGACGAAGAGCAGCGACACATAGGTGATGGACCAGTGGAACAGGCGCATCTCCTTGAGCTTCGCGCCGGTCACCTCGGACTTGGCGCGGTTGAGGAGCGCGTGCGCCTCCCACAGCCACCAGCCGCCGGTGAGCAGTGCCACGGCCGTGTAGAACCAGCCGGTGTAGCCGAGCGGGGTGAGCAGCAGGGAGACCGCGACCATGACCCAGCTGTAGACCACGATCTGCTTGGCGACGACCTTGTTGGAGGCGAGCACCGGGAGCATCGGGACGCCCGCGCGGGCGTAGTCGTCCTTCACCTTCATGGACAGCGGCCAGTAGTGCGGCGGCGTCCAGAAGAAGATGACGAGGAACAGGATGATCGCGGCCCAGGACATCGAGTTCGTGACCGCCGACCAGCCGATCAGGACCGGCAGGCAGCCGGCGATGCCGCCCCAGACGATGTTCTGCGCGGTGCGCCGCTTGAGGATCATCGTGTAGACGACCACGTAGAAGAGCAGCGCGCCGAGTGACAGCCAGGCGGACAGCCAGTTGACCAGCAGGCCGAACCAGAGGGTCGACACGACCCCGAGGCCGATGCCGAAGGCCAGGCACTCGCGCGGCGTGACCGTACCGGTGACCAGCGGGCGCTGGGAGGTGCGGTCCATGAGCGCGTCGATGTCGCGGTCGATGTACATGTTCAGCGCGTTGGCGCCGCCCGCGGACAGATAGCCGCCGAAGCAGGTGGCGAGTACCAGCCACAGGTTCGGCACGCCCTGTTCGGCGAGGAACATCACCGGAACGGTGGTGATGAGAAGCAGCTCGATGATTCGCGGCTTCGTCAGCGCCACGAATGCCTTGACGCGGACCCCGAACGGCTGATGGCCCGCCGGGCTGGGAGTCAAGACGACCCCTGCGGGTCGGGACTCGACGGCCGTCACGCACACCCCTGACAGAGAAATCCCAGCAAGCTCTCCCCGTCTGCGAGCGGGGCGAAACTTGCGCGTACCACGCCACTGTAGACGTTGCCCATACCTCGTTCTTATTCGGGGTGGGGTCGTGTCACCCCGCCGCCGCGTGGCCGATCACCCCGCCGCCGCCCGGCCTCGGGAGGCGAAGTCGGCGACCCCCCGGCAGTCTTGCTCAGAGCGCTCATTTGAGGGGCCTGAGCACGAAAAGAGAGGCGTTTTCCAAGGGTAGGCTCGACCTCGCCGGGACACCCTCCGTCACCGGCCCACGACATGCGGAGAGGAGCCCTGACTCAGGGTGAGCACTAAGCAGACGACCACAGACCTCGAATGGACCGAACTGGACCAGCGGGCCGTGGACACCGCCCGCATTCTCGCCGCCGACGCCGTGCAGAAGGTCGGCAACGGCCATCCCGGTACGGCGATGAGCCTGGCGCCCGCCGCGTACACCCTCTTCCAGAAGGTGATGCGGCACGACCCGGCCGATCCGCAGTGGGTGGGCCGTGACCGGTTCGTCCTCTCCGCGGGGCACTCCTCCCTGACCCTCTACACCCAGCTCTACCTGGGCGGGTTCGGGCTGGAGCTGGACGACCTGAAGGCGTTCCGGACCTGGGGTTCGAAGACCCCGGGCCACCCGGAGTACGGCCACACGGCGGGCGTCGAGACCACCACCGGCCCGCTCGGCCAGGGTGTCGCGAACGCGGTGGGCATGGCCATGGCCGCCCGTTACGAGCGCGGTCTGTTCGACCCGGAGGCGCCCGCCGGCACCTCCCCCTTCGACCACCGCGTGTACGCGATCGCCGGCGACGGCTGCCTCCAGGAGGGCATCTCCGCCGAGGCGTCCTCGCTCGCGGGTCACCAGAAGCTCGGCAACCTGATCCTGCTGTGGGACGACAACCACATCTCGATCGAGGGCGACACCGAGACGGCCGTGTCCGAGGACACGGTGAAGCGGTACGAGGCGTACGGCTGGCACGTCCAGCGCGTCGAGCCGAAGGCCGACGGCGACCTGGACCCGGCCGCGCTGTTCGCCGCGATCAAGGCCGCCGAGGCCGAGACCGAGCGTCCGTCGTTCATCGCGATGCGCTCGATCATCGCCTGGCCCGCCCCGCACGCGCAGAACACCGAGGCCGCGCACGGCTCGGCGCTCGGCGCCGAGGAGGTCGCGGCCACCAAGCGCGTCCTGGGCTTCGACCCGGAGCAGTCCTTCGAGGTCTCCGACGAGGTCATCGGCCACACCCGCGCGCTCGGCGACCGGGGCCGCGAGGCCCGCGCCGAGTGGGAGAAGTCGCTCGCCGCGTGGCGTACGGCCAACCCGGAGCGCGCGGCCGAGTTCGACCGGATCCAGGCGAACGAGCTGCCGGCCGGCTGGGCCGAGAAGCTGCCGGTCTTCGAGCCCGGTTCGAGCGTCGCGACCCGCGCCGCCTCCGGCAAGGTCCTCCAGGCGCTCGGCTCGGTGCTGCCGGAGCTGTGGGGCGGCTCGGCCGACCTCGCCGGCTCGAACAACACCACGATCGACAAGTCGTCGTCCTTCCTCCCCGAGGGCAACCCGCTGCCCGAGGCGGACAAGTACGGCCGGACGATCCACTTCGGCATCCGCGAGCACGCCATGGCCGCGGAGATGAACGGCATCGCCCTGCACGGCAACACCCGCATCTACGGCGGCACCTTCCTGGTGTTCTCCGACTACATGCGCAACGCCGTCCGGCTGTCCGCGCTGATGCACCTGCCGGTGACGTACGTGTGGACGCACGACTCGATCGGTCTCGGCGAGGACGGCCCGACCCACCAGCCGGTGGAGCACCTGGCCGCACTGCGCGCGATCCCCGGTCTGTCCGTGGTCCGCCCGGCCGACGCCAACGAGACGGCGATCGCCTGGCGCGAGATCACCGAGCGCCACACCAAGGCATACGGCAAGGGCACCCCGCACGGTCTGGCGCTCACCCGCCAGGGCGTGCCGGTCTACGCGCCGAACGAGGACACCGTCAAGGGCGGCTACGTGATGTTCGAGGCCGACGGCGGCACGCCGGAGGCCATCCTCATCGCGACCGGCTCCGAGGTGCACCTGGCCGTCGAGGCCCGCGAGCGGCTCCAGGCCGCCGGTGTGCCCACCCGTGTGGTGTCCATGCCGTCCGTGGAATGGTTCGAGGAGCAGGACCAGGCGTACAAGGACGCCGTCCTGCCGCCCGCCGTGAAGGCCCGCGTGGCGGTCGAGGCCGGTGTCGGCCTGACCTGGCACCGGTACGTCGGCGACGCCGGCCGGATCGTCTCCCTGGAGCACTTCGGTGCCTCGGCGGACGCCAAGGTCCTCTTCCGCGAGTTCGGCTTCACCCCGGAGGCCGTCGCCGCGGCCGCCCGGGAATCGATCGCCGCCGCCGCGCGCTGACGCACATACGCGGGATTACGTACGACTAATGGAGATGCAACTCTCATGACAGACGCTCTCAAGCGCCTCTCCGACGAAGGCGTCGCGATCTGGCTGGACGACCTCTCGCGCAAGCGGATCACGTCCGGCAACCTGGCCGAGCTGGTCGACCAGAGCCACGTGGTGGGCGTGACCACCAACCCGTCCATCTTCCAGAAGGCCATCTCCTCGGGCGACGGCTACGAGCGGCAGCTGGCCGACCTCGCCGCCCGCAAGGTGACGGTGGACGAGGCCATCCGCATGATCACGACGGCCGACGTCCGGGACGCCGCCGACATCCTGCGCCCGGTCTTCGACGCCACCGAGGGCCAGGACGGCCGGGTGTCCATCGAGGTCGACCCGCGCCTGGCCCACGAGACGGTGGCGACCGTCGCCGAGGCCAAGCAGCTGGCCTGGCTGGTGGACCGGCCCAACACGCTCATCAAGATCCCGGCCACCAAGGCGGGTCTGCCGGCGATCACCGAGGTCATCGGCCTCGGCATCAGCGTCAACGTGACGCTGATCTTCTCGCTGGAGCGCTACCGCGCGGTCATGGACGCCTACCTGGCGGGCCTGGAGAAGGCCCGCGAGCGCGGCCTGGACCTCTCCGAGATCCACTCGGTGGCGTCGTTCTTCGTGTCCCGGGTGGACACCGAGATCGACAAGCGCCTGGACGGCATCGGCACCGACGAGGCCAAGGCTCTCAAGGGCAAGTCGGCCCTCGCCAACGCCCGTCTGGCCTACGAGGCCTACGAGGAGGTCTTCGGCTCCGCGCGCTGGGCCGCCCTCGACAAGGCGCACGCCAACAAGCAGCGTCCGCTGTGGGCCTCGACCGGTGTGAAGGACCCGGCGTACAAGGACACCCTGTACGTGGTGGACCTGGTCGCCCCGGGCACCGTCAACACCATGCCGGAGGGGACCCTGGAGGCCACCGCCGACCACGGCGAGGTCACCGGCGACACCATCCGCGGCACGTACGAGGAGGCCCGTCAGGTCCTCGGCGCGGTGGCCAAGCTGGGCATCTCGTACGACGATGTCGTCCAGGTCCTGGAGGACGAGGGCGTCGAGAAGTTCGAGGCCGCCTGGACCGACCTGCTCACGTCGACCGAGGCGGAGCTCACCCGCCTCGCACCCTCGGAGGCGTAGTCCCCTTGAGCGCAGTCACCGGAGCCAATCCGCTCCGTGACGCCGCAGACCGACGGCTCCCGCGTATCGCGGGGCCGTCGGGTCTGGTGATCTTCGGTGTCACGGGCGATCTGTCCCGCAAGAAGCTGATGCCCGCCGTCTACGACCTCGCCAACCGGGGTCTGCTGCCGCCGGGCTTCTCCCTCATCGGTTTCGCACGCCGTGAGTGGCACGACGAGGACTTCGCCCAGGAGGTCCACGACGCCGTCAAGCAGCACGCCCGCACCCCGTTCCGCGAGGAGGTGTGGCAGCAGCTGAGCCAGGGCATGCGCTTCGTCCAGGGCGACTTCGACGACGACGAGGCCTTCGAGCAGCTGAAGGCCACCATCGAGGACGTGGACAAGCAGCAGGGCACGGGCGGCAACTTCGCGTTCTACCTCTCCGTACCGCCGAAGTTCTTCCCCCTGGTCGTCCAGCAGCTGAAGAAGCACGGGCTGGCCGACCAGAAGAACGACTCGTGGCGCCGCGCGGTGATCGAGAAGCCCTTCGGCCACGACCTGGCCTCCGCGAAGGAACTCAACGACATCGTCCACGAGGTCTTCCCGCCCGAGGCGGTCTTCCGGATCGACCACTACCTCGGCAAGGAGACCGTCCAGAACATCCTGGCGCTCCGCTTCGCCAACACCCTCTTCGAGCCGATCTGGAACCGGTCGTACGTCGACCACGTGCAGATCACCATGGCCGAGGACATCGGCATCGGCGGCCGGGCGGGCTACTACGACGGCATCGGCGCGGCCCGTGACGTCATCCAGAACCACCTGCTCCAGCTGCTCGCGCTGACCGCGATGGAGGAGCCCGCCTCCTTCGACGCCGACGCGCTGGCGGCGGAGAAGACCAAGGTGCTCGGCGCGGTGCGGCTGCCGAAGGACCTGGCCGCCTCGACGGTCCGCGGGCAGTACGCGGCGGGCTGGCAGGGCGGCGAGCGGGCCGTCGGCTACCTCGAAGAGGACGGCATCGACCCGCAGTCGAACACCGACACCTACGCGGCGATCAAGCTGGGCATCGACAACCGCCGCTGGGCGGGCGTTCCCTTCTATCTGCGCACCGGCAAGCGGCTGGGCCGCCGGGTCACCGAGATCGCGGTGGTCTTCCAGCGTGCCCCGCACTCCCCGTTCGACCACACGGCGACCGAGGAGCTCGGCCGGAACGCGATCGTGATCCGCGTCCAGCCGGACGAGGGCGTCACGATGCGGTTCGGCTCCAAGGTGCCCGGCACCCAGATGGAGATCCGGGACGTGTCGATGGACTTCGCCTACGGCGAGTCCTTCACCGAGTCCAGCCCCGAGGCTTACGAGCGGCTCATCCTCGACGTCCTGCTCGGCGACTCCAACCTCTTCCCGCGGGTCGAGGAAGTCGAGCTGTCCTGGAAGATCCTCGACCCGATCGAGCAGTTCTGGGACCAGCACGGCCGGCCCGCGCAGTACGAGTCCGGGACCTGGGGTCCGGTCGAGGCGGACGAGATGCTCGCACGAGACGGCAGGAGCTGGCGCCGGCCATGAAGACCGACCTCACGGACACCACGTCCTCCAAGATCAACAAGGCGCTGGTGCTCGGACGGCGGGCCATAGGCACCCCGGCTGTCGGCATGGTGCTCACCCTCGTCATCGTCACCGACGAGGAGAACGCCTACGACGCGCTGAAGGCGGCCAACGAGGCGTCCCGCGAGCACCCCTCGCGGACCCTCGTCGTCATCAAGCGGGTCTCGCGCACCCCGCGGGACCGCGCCAACGCGCGGCTGGACGCCGAGGTCCGCCTCGGCGCCGATGCCAGCACCGGCGAGACGGTGGTGCTCCGGCTGTACGGCGATGTCGTCGACCACGCCCAGTCGGTGGTGCTGCCGCTGCTCCTGCCGGACGCGCCGGTCGTCGTCTGGTGGCCGGTGAACGCGCCGGCCGACCCGGCGAACGACCCGCTGGGCGCGCTGGCCCAGCGGCGGGTCACCGACACGTACGCCGCCGAGCAGCCGATCCAGGAGCTGACCGCGCGCGCCGACGCGTACACCCCGGGCGACACCGACCTGTCCTGGTCCCGGATCACCCCGTGGCGTTCCATGCTGGCCGCCGCGCTTGACCAGGTCCGGTGCGAGGTCACCGCGGCCGCGGTCGAGGGCGAGGAGTTCAACCCGAGCGTCGAGCTGCTGGCCATGTGGCTGGCGGACCGGCTGCAGGTGCCGGTGCGGCGTGCCGCGTCGGCGGGCCCGGGGCTGACCTCCGTACGCCTGGAGACCGACACCGGTCCGATCGTGCTGGACCGTCCGGACGGCTCGCTGGCGACGCTGTCCATCCAGGGGCAGCCGGACCGCGCGGTGGCGCTCAAGCGGCGCGAGACGGCCGAACTGATAGCGGAGGAACTGCGCCGGCTGGACCCGGACGACACCTACGCGTCGGCGCTGAAGTACGGACTGGAGCGACTGGACGAGGAGGCGGCGACCACCGCCCCGGAGCTCGTCGCGGAGGAAGCCCCGGTCGTGGACGAGCCGGTCGTGGACCAGCCGGTCGCGGCGGAGCCGACGGCCGAGAGCACGGAGCCGAAGGCCGAGGAGCCGCAGGCCGCCGAGGCGCCCCGGCGCGGCTCGAAGAAGTCCTCGGCCCGGAAGGCGGCCGCGAAGTGAGCGCACCCCAGCTGGTCGTCCACCGCGACAAGGAGCTGATGGCCGAGGCCGCCGCGGCCCGGCTCATCACGAAGATCGTGGACGCGCAGGCCGCCCGGGGCTCCGCCTCGGTGGTGCTGACCGGCGGCCGCAACGGCAACGGGCTGCTCGCGGCCCTGCGCGCGGCGCCCGCCCGGGACGCGATCGACTGGACGCGGCTCGACCTGTGGTGGGGCGACGAGCGCTTCCTGCCCGAGGGCGACCCGGAGCGCAATGTCACCCAGGCCCGCGAGGCGCTGCTCGACAGCGTCCCGCTGGACCCGGCGCGGGTGCACGCGATGCCCGCCTCGGACGGTCCGTACGGTTCCGACGTGGAGGCGGCGGCCGCGGCGTACGCGGCGCAGCTCGCGGCGGCGGCCGAGCCCGGCGACCACGGCGGGGTGCCGGCCTTCGACGTGCTGATGCTGGGCGTCGGCCCGGACACGCACGTGGCCTCGCTCTTCCCGGAGCTGCCCGCGGTGCGGGAGACCGAGCGGACGGTGGTCGGGGTGCACGGCGCGCCCAAGCCGCCGCCGATCCGGATCTCGCTGACGCTGCCGGCGATCCGGGCCGCGCGGGAGGTCTGGCTGCTCGCGGCCGGCGCGGACAAGGCGAAGGCCGCGGCCATCGCGCTGTCCGGCGCGGGCGAGATCCAGGCCCCGGCGGCCGGGGCCCGCGGGCAGGCGCGCACGCTGTGGCTGCTGGACGCGGCGGCGGCCTCCGAGCTGCCCCGGGACCTGTACCCGCCGGCGTCCGCCTGATCCTCGACGGCATGGCACGAGGCCCGGTCCACCACGTGGTGGACCGGGCCTCGGCCGTTCACGGCTTCGGTTCCAGGAAGGGGGCGAGGAGGTCCGGTACGGCCTCGGCGGCGAAGCGGAGGCCCTGGCTCTCGCCCGCGTCGTGGACGCTGTACGCGCCCTCCCCGGCGGCCGTCGTGGCGCGCAGCGTGAGCACTCCGGCGCGCCGCTGGAACCAGGACCGCCGGACGGTCCAGCCGATCACCCCGGCGCGCTGGAGGGCGACCGTGGAGCGGCGCACGCTGCCCGAACGGGTCACCAGATACGCGCCGCTGACGCCGTGTCCGAGGCTGCGGTAGGCGTCCCGGGCGAGCAGCAGGGCGAGCGGGGTGAGGACGACGGCGACGCCGGCCGCTACGTACACAAGGACCGGGGTGAGCCAGAGCCCGAGGACGGCGAGCACGGCCGCCGGTACGAGCGCGGCGGCCAGCGCCCGGCGGACCCGGCGGGTGCGGGCGGCCCGGGGGTGTGCGGCGAGCGGGGCGCCGGTGGGCGGTTCCGGCTCGCGCAGCACCTGGGCGGCGACCCGGTCGGCGACCGCGCGGGGCACCGGCGGCAGCAGGTTCTTCAGGTCGCCGTGCTTGTCGTCGTCGTCCTGGGCGAGGCCGGTGGCGACGGCGTCGACGCGGGCGCCGCGGAAGAGCCGTACGCCGAAGGGTTCGACCAGCTCGACGCCGCGCAGCCGGCGCTCCTCCAGGGAGACGGAGCGGGAGGTGAACAGGCCGCGGCGGACCCGGAGGGTGCCGCCGGGTTCGCGCTCCAGCCGGTAGCCGGACCACGACTCGATCCACAGGCCGAGGGCGCCGATCCCGCCGGCGGCGGTGACCAGCAGCACCAGGTCGACGACCATCCAGGTCAGCGAGACGTCCTCGAACCGGTCGCCGACCCAGCGGATGACCGCTTCCTGGGCGCCGAACCAGTCGCTGACCTGCATGACGGCCCCGCCCGCGGCGAGGCCGATCAGCGGGGCGACGAAGGAGACCGGGGCGTAGCGGATCCAGCGCGGGTCGAGGGAGGCGAGGACGCCGTCGTGGGCGGTGTCGCCGGGTGCTCCGGCGGGGCGGGCGAGCAGGGTGCGGCGCAGGTGCTCGCCCTCGGCGCGGGTGACCAGGTCGAGTTCGAGGGTGGATTCGCCGCCGGTGTGCTCACCGGTGCCGATCCGGACCTTGACGAGGCCGAGGAGGCGTTCGAGGGGGTTGGCGGTGAGGTCGACGCTGCGGATCCGGTCGCGGGCCAGGGAGCGGCGTTTGACGACGAGGAGCCCGCTGTGGAGGTCGATCCGTTCGGGTCCGACGCGGTAGCGGGTGCGGCGCAGCCGGACCCAGTCGGCGGCGCTGCCGCCGCCGACCAGCAGGAACGATCCGGCAAGCACCCAGGCGACGGCCTGCCACAGCGGGCGGGAGCCGCCGGAGAGGGTGACGTACGCGGGCATCGCGGCGCCGCCGGCGACACCGATCAGCACGGCGGCACCGGCGAGCAGCGAGCGCGGGGCGAGCCGCCGCCAGTCCTCGCCGCCGTCGTGGCCGGGGACCGGCCCGGGGCTGGTCATGTCGCGTCCCCCGGGGTGGCCCGGGTGATCGCGGTGAGCCGTTCGGCCAGCTCGGCGGCGAGCGCGTGGTCGAGGCCCTCGATGCGCAGGGCGCCCTTGGAGGAGGCGGTGGTGACGGTGACGGTGGCCAGCTTGAACGTCTGCTCCAGCGGGCCCCGTACGGTGTCGACCGTCTGGATCCGGGACATCGGCGCGATCCGCCACTCCTGCCAGAACGCCCCGGTCCGGACGTACACGGCGTCCTCGGTGACCTCCCAGCGGTGCACCCGGAACCACCAGCCGGGCAGGCCCGCGGTGGCGGCGAGGCCGAGCGCCGCCACCGCGCCGCCGGAGGCGAGCAGCCAGAACCTGGCCGGGCCGATGAGGGCGCCGAGTACGGCCAGGATCAGCACTGGCACGGCGGTGGTGATCAGGAGCTGCGTCCGCCACCAGCCGACGGCCCGGCCGTCGACGGCGTTCCGCGGCGGGCGCAGCCGCACCTCCCGCTCTCCGCAGTCCTCCCCGTACCCGCTGTGGTTCGTGTGCTCGCCCGGCTCCCCCCTGGTCATCGGGTCAGCTCCGGCCGCGCAGCGAGCGGTAGGCGGCGACGAGTCCGGCGGTGGAGGGGTCCAGTTCGGCGCCGCCCTCGCCGCGGGTGAGCACCGGCTCGATCCGCTTGGCGAGGACCTTGCCGAGCTCGACGCCCCACTGGTCGAAGGAGTCGATGTTCCAGACGGCGCCCTGGACGAAGACCTTGTGCTCGTACAGCGCGATGAGCTGGCCCAGGACGGACGGGGTGAGGGCGTCCGCCAGGATCGTGGTGGTGGGGTGGTTGCCCTGGAAGGTCTTGTGCGGGACGAGCTCCTCGGCCACGCCCTCGGCCCGTACCTCCTCGGGCGTCTTGCCGAAGGCCAGCGCCTGGGTCTGGGCGAAGAAGTTGGCCATGAGCAGGTCGTGCTGGGCGGCCAGGCCGGCCGGCAGGTCGGCGACGGGCTCGGCGAAGCCGATGAAGTCGGCCGGGATGACCTTGGTGCCCTGGTGGATCAGCTGGTAGTAGGCGTGCTGGCCGTTGGTGCCGGGGGTGCCCCAGACGACCGGGCCGGTCTGCCAGTCGACGGGCTTGCCGTCGCGGTCGACGGACTTGCCGTTGGACTCCATGTCGAGCTGCTGGAGGTACGCGGTGAACTTCGACAGGTAGTGCGAGTACGGCAGGACGGCGTGCGACTGGGCGTCGAAGAAGGCGCCGTACCAGATGCCGAGCAGGCCGAGCAGCAGCGGCGCGTTCGCCTCGGGCGGGGCGGTGCGGAAGTGCTCGTCGACCAGGTGGAAGCCGTCGAGCATCTCGCGGAAGCGGTCCGGGCCGATGGCGATCATCAGGGACAGGCCGATGGCGGAGTCGTACGAGTAGCGGCCGCCGACCCAGTCCCAGAACTCGAACATGTTCGCGGTGTCGATGCCGAAGTCCTCGACCTTCGCGGCATTGGTCGACAGCGCGACGAAGTGCTTCGCCACGGCCTCCTGGCCGGCGCCGAGGCCAGCGAGCAGCCAGTCGCGGGCGGAGGTGGCGTTGGTGATCGTCTCGATGGTGGTGAAGGTCTTCGAGGCGACGATGAAGAGGGTCTCGGCGGGGTCGAGGTCGCGGACGGCCTCGTGCAGGTCGGCGCCGTCGACGTTGGAGACGAAGCGGAAGACGAGGTCGCGGCGGGTGTAGGAGCGCAGGGTCTCGAAGGCCATGGCGGGGCCGAGGTCGGAGCCGCCGATGCCGATGTTGACGATGTTCTTGATCGGCTTGCCGGTGTGGCCGGTCCACTCGCCCGCGCGGACCCGGTCGGCGAAGCCGGCCATCCGGTCGAGGACGGCGTGCACCTCGGGGACGACGTTCACGCCGTCGACCTCGACGACCGCCTCGCGCGGGGCGCGCAGGGCGGTGTGCAGGACGGCGCGTCCCTCGGTGGTGTTGATCTTCTCGCCGCGGAACATGGCGTCGCGCAGCCCGGCGACGCCGGTGGCGGTGGCCAGGTCGCGCAGCAGGGCCAGGGTCTCGTCGGTCACGAGGTGCTTGGAGTAGTCCAGATACAGGTCGCCGACGCGCAGCGTGTAGCCCGTGCCGCGCTCGGGGTCGGCGGCGAACAGCTCGCGCAGGTGGGTGTCGCCCAGCTGCTCGCGGTGCTTGCCGAGAGCCGCCCACTCGGGCAGCTGGTTGAGCCTGGTGCCTGCGTTCGTCATCTCGGGTATCGCCCATTTCTTCGTGGTGACGCTGGTGTGCCCCGCCCTACCAACCTAGTTGATCGGAGGCCCCGAACCCGTCCGGCGCGAACCGCGGAGGACGGCCGCACCCCGCCCGCCCCACCCGGCGGGCATCCCCGGGCGAACGACCCCGGACACGGCGAACGGGCCCCGCCGCGAATCGTGTTCGCGAGCGGAGCCCGTCCGTCGTCTCGTCGTACTGGCCGGGCGCGCGTCGCCCGGATGCCCCGTCAGATCTCGCCGCGGAGCTTGGCGAGCGCCTCGGCGAGGATCGCCTCCCCGTCGGCGTCGCTGCGCCGCTCCCGTACGTAGGCGAGGTGCGTCTTGTACGGTTCCGTGCGCGGCGGGTCCGGCGGGTTGTCCTGGTCCTGACCGGCCGGGAAGCCACAGCGCGGACAGTCCCAGGTCTCCGGCACCTGCGCGTCGCTGGCGAAGCTGGGCTGGGTCTCGTGCCCGTTCGAGCACCAGAAGGAGATCCGAAGACGCGGTGCCGACTCGCCCCGCTCGGCCTCCCCCATCGGCCCCGCTCCGACCCGGCTTCCCCGGATCGCGTTGCCACTTGCCACGGTCGTAACTCCCTGCGTGATGGTGCTCGAAGATGCCCAGTCTACGTAAGGCCCAACGCGCGTCCAGTGGTTGGAGTTACCCGTCCATCTTCATCACGAGACCAAGTACGACAATGCACGCGAACCACAGCAGACCGATCACCACGGTGATCCGGTCCAGGTTCCGCTCGGCGACCGAGGAGCCACCGACGGAGGACTGCATGCCGCCACCGAACATGTCGGAGAGGCCGCCGCCCTTGCCCTTGTGCATCAGCACGAGCAGCATCAGCAGCGCACTGAAGACGATCAGGGCGATCGAAAACCCCATAACCACGGCTGGACCAACTTCCTCGGACTCATACGGACAGGGGCCGGACAGGTACCTGCCCGGCCCCCGCAAGGGTACGACGGATCGCCGTCACCGCTCTACATCGTCAGACGTCGATCGGCACGGCGGGTGCCGTCACTGGTCGCGGAAGCGGATGATCTTGACGAACTCCTCGGCGTCCAGCGCCGCGCCGCCGACCAGGGCGCCGTCGATGTCGGGCTTCGCCATGATCTCGGCGACGTTGCCGCTCTTGACGGAGCCGCCGTACTGGATGCGGACCTTGTCGGCCAGCTCCTGGGAGTACAGCTCGGCGAGCTTGCCGCGGATCGCCCCGCAGACCTCCTGGGCGTCGTCGGCGCCGCAGACCTTGCCGGTGCCGATGGCCCACACCGGCTCGTAGGCGATCACGACGGACTCGGCCTGCTCGGCCGGGATGTCCTTCAGACCGCCCTCGACCTGGGCCAGGGTGTGCGGGACGGCTTCGCCGGCGTCGCGGACGGGCAGCTCCTCGCCGACGCACAGGATCGGGGTCACGCCGTGCCGGTAGGCGGCCTTCACCTTGGCGTTGCAGACCTCGTCGGTCTCGGCGTGGTACTGGCGGCGCTCCGAGTGGCCGACGGCCACGTACGCGCACTTCAGCTTCGCCAGCATCGGGCCGGAGATCTCGCCGGTGTACGCGCCGGAGTCGTGCGCCGAGATGTCCTGGGCGCCGTACTTGATCTTCAGCTTGTCGCCGTCGACCAGGGTCTGCACGGACCGCAGGTCGGTGAAGGGCACGAGGACCGCGACCTCCACGGCGTCGAAGTCCTTGTCGGTCAGGGCGAACGCGAGCTTCTGGGTGTGGGCGATGGCCTCGAGGTGGTTGAGGTTCATCTTCCAGTTGCCCGCCATCAGCGGGGTACGGATGCTCATCGGTGGATCAGTCCTCCAGTGCGGCGAGGCCGGGAAGCGTCTTGCCCTCGAGGTATTCGAGGGAGGCGCCGCCGCCGGTCGAGATGTGGCCGAAGGCATTCTCGTCGAAGCCCAGGGTGCGGACGGCGGCGGCCGAGTCGCCACCGCCGACGACGGTGAAGCCGGGCGCGTCGAGCAGCGCCTGGGCGACGGCACGGGTGCCCTCGGCGTAGTCGGGGTGCTCGAAGACGCCCATGGGGCCGTTCCAGAACACGGTGCCCGCGTCGGCGAGCTTGGCGGCGTACAGCTTGCGGGTGTCCGGGCCGATGTCCAGGCCCAGCTTGCCGGCCGGCATGGCGTCGGCGGCGACGGTCTCCGGGTGGGTCGGGGCCTTGGCCTTCAGGTCCGGGAACCCGTCCGAGACCAGGATGTCGACGGGCAGCACGAACTCCACACCGCGCCGCTCCGCCTCCGCCAGGTACTCCAGGCACTTCTGCTTCTGGTCCTCCTGGAGCAGCGAGGTGCCGACCTCGTGGCCCTTGGCGGCGAGGAAGGTGAAGACCATGCCGCCGCCGATGAGGATGCGGTCGGCCTTGTCCAGCAGGTTGTCGATGACGCCGATCTTGTCGGAGACCTTGGAGCCGCCGAGGGCGACCACGTAGGGGCGCCGGACGTCCTCGGTGAGCTTCTTCAGGACGCCGACCTCGGTGGCGATGAGGTAGCCGGCGTAGTGCGGCAGCCGGGCCGGGAGGTCGAAGACCGAGGCGTGCTTGCGGTGCACGGCGCCGAAGCCGTCGCCCACGTACACGTCGGCGAGAGTGGCCAGGAGGTCGGCGAACGCGCCGCGTTCGGCGTCGTCCTTCGAGGTCTCGCCGGCGTTGAAGCGGAGGTTCTCCAGGACGGCGACCCGGCCGTCGGCCAGGCCCGCGACCACGGCCTGGGCGGAGTCGCCGACCGTGTCGGTCGCGAACGCCACGTCGGCGCCGAGCAGTTCGCCCAGGCGCGCGGCGGCCGGGGCGAGCGAGAACGCCGGGTCCGGCGCGCCCTTGGGGCGGCCGAGGTGCGAGGCCACCACGACCCGGGCACCGGCCGCGGCCAGCGCCTTGACGGTCGGGACGACGGCGCGGATGCGGCCGTCGTCGGTGATGGTCGTGCCGTCGAGGGGCACGTTGAGGTCGGCGCGGACGAACACCCGCTTGCCGGAGACGCCCTGGGCGAGCAGCTCGTCGATCGTCTTCATCAGTTCTCTGACTCCTTGGTACACGTGGTGGAGCACACGACACAGGGCCCGCGCAGCGCGTCTTCGCACTGCCCGGGCCCTGCTTCACGCCGAAGCCCGCCCTAGAGTCTAGGCCGGGCCCGTAAAGTCCCGCCTGGCCCACGCCGCCTGGCACGCACCCTCGCCGCGTTGTCGGAGTCATCCAAGTACGCCCAGTACGAGGATGATCCTCCGCCTTGCGATCGCGCGCACCAGACGCCGCGGGCCCCGCCCTCCGGGCGGACGGCGCTACTTTCCGGACACGGCCTAGAGCTGACCACCGACGAAGACGGTGAGGTCGACCAGCCGGTTGGAGTAGCCCCACTCGTTGTCGTACCAGCCGAGGACCTTGACCGAGTTGCCCTCCTGGACCATCGTCAGCGACGAGTCGAAGGTGCAGGAGGCCGGGTCGCCGGTGATGTCCGAGGACACGATCGGGTCCTCGGTGTAGAACAGCAGGCCCTTGAGCTCGCCGTCCGCGGCCTTCTTGAACGCGGCGTTGACCTCGTCCTTGGTGACCTCGCGGGACAGCTCCACGACCAGGTCGGTGACCGAACCGGTCGGGACCGGGACGCGGATGGCCATGCCGTCGAGCTTGCCCTTGAGCTGCGGGAGGACCAGGGCGGTGGCCTTCGCGGCACCGGTCGTGGTCGGGATGATGTTCTCCGCGGCCGCGCGGGCGCGACGCAGGTCGCGGTGCGGGAAGTCCAGGATGCGCTGGTCGTTGGTGTACGCGTGGACCGTGGTCATCAGACCGCGGACGATGCCGAAGTTCTCGTCGAGGACCTTGGCCATCGGCGCCACGCAGTTGGTGGTGCAGGACGCGTTGGAGATGACGTGGTGGTTCGCCGCGTCGTACTTGTCCTGGTTGACACCCATGACGATGGTGATGTCCTCGTCCTTGGCCGGAGCCGAGATGAGGACCTTCTTGGCGCCGCCCGCGAGGTGCTTGGCGGCCTCCTCGCGCTTGGTGAAGATGCCGGTGGACTCGACGACGATGTCGACGCCCAGCTCCCCCCACGGAATCTGCGCGGGGTCGCGCTCGGACAGCACCTTGACGGTGTGTCCGTCGACGGTGATGGTGTCCTCGGTGTGGGTCACCTCGGCCTTGAGGCGGCCCAGAATGGTGTCGTACTTCAGCAGGTGGGCCGTGGTCGCGGTGTCGCCCAGGTCGTTCACGGCCACGACCTCGATGTCGGCACCCTGCTCAAGGAGCGCCCGGAAGTAGTTGCGACCGATACGGCCAAAGCCGTTGATGCCTACGCGGATCGTCACGAACCGATCTCCTCGTGGTACGCCGGGTTTCGACGCCCGGCGAGCTTCAATTTTGGGATGTCCCCGACCGCTTACGACCCTACCTCTCCTCGTGGCCGCGCGTGACATCGAGTGCGCCTCCACGTGCCCGGTATGTGCCGGTAAAGCGCTGGTAGCCCTTGTCTAGCAGCGGGTATGAGCCACCCCGACCCCCCGATTTCGACTACGCTAAGTGACGAAAATCGGTGCTCGCCTGAGCACCCGGAACGGCGTCGGAGCGAAGTGAGGGCCATTCCGAGCAGAGCCGCCCGTTCCGCCGTATTCGGGACGCGCGCGCGGCCGGAGCCGGGGCGCGCGATGTCACCGGTGGTGATCGGTCCGCGGGAGCGGATCGGCGTCTTCGAAGAGGCCGGGACGATCGTGTCCACGATGCGGCCACCGGAGTCGGTGGTACGGACCACACGCCCGTTCCGGTCCTTAAATCCGCTCCCGCGGTCCCCGGTGATCCGTCGCGCCGTCCTCGGTCCCCGGTCCCCGGTCCCCGGAAACGACTTCTGCCGGTGCCTCGGAAGGCACCGGCAGAAGAAGGGTGGGACGTACGGGCGGGGCCCGGGGCGGCGTCAGCCGACGAGGCTGTCGTCCAGCTCCTCCGTCAGGTTGGACTCGGTCCCCGGGATGCCGAGGTCCTGCGCCCGCTTGTCGGCCATGGCGAGCAGCCGGCGGATCCGGCCCGCCACCGCGTCCTTGGTGAGCGGCGGGTCGGCGAGCGCGCCCAGCTCCTCCAGGGACGCCTGCTTGTGCTCCATGCGCAGCCGTCCGGCGGCCGCGAGGTGCTCGGGCACCTCCTCGCCGAGGATCTCCAGGGCGCGGGCCACCCGGGCGCCCGCGGCGACCGCCGCGCGGGCCGAGCGGCGCAGGTTGGCGTCGTCGAAGTTGGCGAGCCGGTTGGCGGTGGCGCGGACCTCGCGCCGCATCCGCCGCTCCTCCCAGGCCAGCACCGACTCGTGCGCGCCGAGCCGGGTCAGCAGGGCGCCGATGGCGTCGCCGTCGCGGACGACGACCCGGTCCACACCGCGTACCTCACGGGCCTTCGCCGCGATCGAGAGCCGCCGGGCGGCGCCGACCAGGGCCAGCGCGGCCTCCGGGCCGGGGCAGGTGACCTCCAGCGAGGAGGAGCGGCCCGGCTCGGTCAGCGAGCCGTGCGCGAGGAACGCCCCGCGCCAGGCCGCCTCGGCGTCACAGGTGGCCCCGGAGACGACCTGCGGGGGCAGGCCGCGGATGGGCCGGCCGCGGCCGTCGACCAGACCGGTCTGGCGGGCCAGCTGGTCGCCGCCCGCGACCACGCGCACGACGAAGCGCGAGCCGCGGCGCAGTCCGCCGGGCGCCATCACGATCAGCTCCGAGCTGTGCCCGAAGATCTCCAGGATGTCCCGCTTGAGCCGGCGGGCCGCCATCGCGGTGTCCAGCTCCGCCTCGATCACGATCCGGCCGCTCACCAGGTGCAGCCCGCCCGCGAACCGCAGGATCGACGAGACCTCGGCCTTCCTGCAGCAGGTCCGGGTGACGGGGAGCCGGGAGATCTCGTCCTTCACCGCTGCCGTCATCGCCATGGGCCGATCCTTCCATGCATCCGAAAAATACGGTCGTACGCGGCGGCCAACAGCTCCGGGTCGTGCTTCGGAGTGCCGTCGGGCCGGGCCACCGGCGCCAGCTCGACCGCGGCGCCGAGCCGCTTCGCGGCTTCGGCGAGGGGTTCTCTTGCCGACGCGTCGGGCACGGCGGCCTCGTCGGCCAGCACCACGTCCAGGGCGAGTTTAGGGGCGTGTCGTGCCAAAACCTCCAAATGACGCTGCGGGGAGAAGCCCTCGGTTTCTCCGGGCTGCGGCGCGAGGTTCAACGAGAGCACCCGGCGGGCCTTGGTCTCCATCAGGGCGTCGAGCAGTTCCGGCACCAGCAGATGCGGGATGACCGAGGAGAACCAGGAGCCCGGACCGAGCACCACCCAGTCGGCGTCCAGGACGGCCGCGACCGCCTCCGGCACGGCCGGCGGGTCGTTCGGCACCAGGTGTACGGACTGCACCTCGCCGGGCGTGAGCGCCACGGTGGCCTGGCCCCGTACCGTGTCCACGTCGTGCGGACGGGCCGGGTCGTGGCCCTTGACCAGGGCCTGCAGCTCCAGCGGTACGGCGGACATGGGCAGCACCCGGCCGTGCGCGCCGAGCAGCTTGCCGACCAGGTCCAGGGCCTGCACCGGGTCGCCGCCCAGCTGCTCCCAGAGGGCGACGATCAGCAGGTTGCCGACGGCGTGGCCGTGCATCTCGCCCTTGGACTGGAAGCGGTGCTGGATGACCCGGGCCCAGGTCTGGCCCCAGTCGTCGTCGCCGCACAGCGCCGCGAGCGCCTTGCGCAGGTCGCCCGGGGGCAGTACGCCCAGCTCCTCGCGGAGCCGGCCGCTGGAGCCCCCGTCGTCGGCGACGGTGACCACGGCGGTCAGGTCGCCGGTGATCCGGCGCAGCGCGGCGAGCGAGGCCGACAGGCCCATGCCGCCGCCGAGCGCGACGACCTTGGGCTGCGCGCCGCGGCGGCGCAGCGTGCGCCGCACCGCCAGGGTGGAGTGACGACGGCGGTACGGTTTCACTCGCGCCCCATGTCCCGGTGGACGACCACGGTCTCCACTCCCTCGGAGGCCAGCCGCGCGGCCAGCTTCTCGGCGGTGGCCACGGACCGGTGCTTGCCGCCCGTACAGCCGACGGCGATGGTCACGTACCGCTTGCCCTCGCGCCGGTAGCCGGCGGCGATCAGCTGGAGCAGCTCGGTGTAGCGGTCCAGGAACTCCTTGGCGCCGGGCTGGTTGTAGACGTAGCTCGCCACCTCCTCGTTCAGGCCGGTGAACGGGCGCAGCTCGGGGACCCAGTGCGGGTTGGGCAGGAAGCGCATGTCGACGACGAGGTCGGCGTCGACGGGCAGGCCGTACTTGAAGCCGAAGGACATCACGGTGGCCCGCAGTTCGGGCTCCTCGTCGCCGGCGAACTGGGCGTCCATCTTGGCGCGCAGCTCGTGGACGTTGAGGCTGGAGGTGTCGATCACCAGGTCGGCGTCGCCGCGCAGCTCGCGCAGCAGGTCGCGCTCGGCGGCGATGCCGTCGACGATGCGGCCGTCGCCCTGCAGCGGGTGCGGGCGGCGGACCGACTCGAAGCGCCGGACCAGGACCTCGTCGGAGGACTCCAGGAAGACGATCCGGCGGGTGACCTGCTTGGCGTCGAGGTCGGCGAGGGAGTCCTTGAGGTTGTCGAAGAACTGCCGGCCGCGGACGTCGACGACGACGGCGATCCGGACGACGTTGCCCTGCGAGCGGGCGCCCAGCTCCACCATGGTGGGAATCAGGGCGGGCGGCAGGTTGTCGACGACGAACCAGCCGAGGTCCTCCAGGCACTTCGCCGCGGTGGACCGGCCGGCGCCGGACATCCCCGAGATGATCACCAGCTCGGGGATGGGAGCGTCGCCGTTGGTGTCGGCGGCCGGCTCCTCCGTGGTCCCCGGTCCCGTGCCCGTATCCATGTCCGGTGCTCCGTCTTCGTACGTGTGCGGGTCGTTCCGCTGCTGATCGTTCTCGTGCTGATCGTTCTGGTCGCGCTCGGTCATGCGGTGGTGCCCCCGTCGTCTTCCATGATCTCTCCTGTGGCCGTGTTCACGGCGGGCGCGGCCGGAGCCGCCTGCGCGAGGGCCACCGCCACGGCCTCCGCCGTCTTGCGGCCCATGCCGGGGACCTCGCAGATCTGCTCGATTGTCGCCTGCCGGAGGCGTTTGACCGAGCCGAAATGCTTGATGAGTGCCTGTTTGCGTGTCTCGCCGAGGCCGGGGACGGCGTCGAGGGGGCTGCTGCGGACGCGCTTGCTCCGCTTGGACCGCTGGTAACGGATGGCGAAGTCGTGCGCCGCGTCACGGACCCGCTGGAGGAGGTACAGGCCCTCGCTGGAACGGGGCAGCACCACCGGGTCGTCGTCGCCGGGCAGCCAGACCTCCTCCAGGCGCTTGGCCAGGCCGCAGACGGCGACGTCGTCGATGCCCAGCTCGGTGAGGGCCCGCTGGGCGGCGGCGACCTGCGGCTGCCCGCCGTCGACCACGACGAGCTGCGGGGGGTACGCGAAGCGCTTGGGGCGGCCGTCGTCGTCCCGGCCCTCGGGGGTGTCGGCGGAGTCGGCGGAGTCGGCGGAGTCGATCGCTCCGGGGGTCTCGGCCGGCACCTCGCCGTCCACCCACTCCCCCGTCTTCTCCTTCTCCGCGAGGTAGCGCTTGAAGCGGCGGCTGATCACCTCGTGCATCGACCGGACGTCGTCCTGGCCTTCGAAGCCCTTGATCTGGAAGCGGCGGAACTCGCTCTTGCGGGGCAGCCCGTCCTCGAAGACGACCATGGACGCCACCACGTCCTCGCCCTGGAGGTGCGAGATGTCGAAGCACTCGATGCGCAGCGGCGCCGAGTCCAGGCCGAGCGCGTCTGCGACCTCCTCCAGGGCCCGGGAGCGGGTGGTCAGGTCGCTGGCCCGCTTGGTCTTGTGCAGGACGAGCGCCTGCTGCGCGTTGCGCGCGACCGTCTCCATCAGGTCCTTCTTGTCGCCGCGCTGCGGGATCCGCAGGGACACCTGGGAACCGCGGCGGTCGGCCAGCCACTGGGACACCGCCGCGGTGTCCTCGGGCAGGGCCGGGACCAGGACCTCCTTGGGGACCCCGTCGCCGCGCTCCTCGCCGTACAGCTGCTGGAGGGCGTGCTCGACGAGCCCGGCGGCGCTGACGGCCTCGACCTTGTCGGTGACCCAGCCGCGCTGGCCGCGCACGCGTCCGCCGCGGACGTGGAAGATCTGGACGGCGGCCTCCAGCTCGTCCTCGGCGAGCGCGATCAGGTCGGCGTCGGTGGCGTCGGCCAGCACGACGGCGCTCTTCTCCATGGCCTTGCGCAGCGCCTCTATGTCGTCGCGCAGCCGGGCCGCCTTCTCGTACTCCATGTCCTCGGCCGCCAGCATCATCCGCTTCTCCAGCCGGCGGATGTACGTGCCGGTGCGGCCGGCCATGAAGTCGCAGAAGTCACCGGCCAGTTCGCGGTGCTCCTCCGGGGTGACCCGGCCCACGCAGGGCGCGGAGCACTTGCCGATGTAGCCGAGCAGGCAGGGGCGGCCGGCGGAGGCGGCGTTGCGGAAGACACCGGCGGAGCAGGTGCGGACGGGGAACACCCGCAGCATCAGGTCGACGGTCTCGCGGATCGCCCACGCGTGCCCGTACGGGCCGAAGTAGCGCACGCCCTTCTTCTTGTGGCCGCGCATCACCTGGACCCGCGGGAACTCCTCGTTCAGGGTCACCGCGAGGTAGGGGTAGCTCTTGTCGTCCCGGTACTTCACGTTGAACCGGGGGTCGTACTCCTTGATCCAGGAGTACTCCAGCTGGAGCGCCTCGACCTCGGTCGACACGACGGTCCACTCCACGGAGGCGGCCGTGGTCACCATCGTCGCGGTGCGCGGGTGCAGGCTCGCCAGGGGCTGGAAGTAGTTGGCCAGGCGCTGGCGCAGCGACTTCGCCTTCCCGACGTAGATCACCCGGCGGTGCTCGTCGCGGAATTTGTAGACCCCCGGCGAGTCGGGGATCTGTCCCGGCTTCGGGCGGTAACTGGAGGGGTCGGCCATGGATCCCACCCTACTGGCGGGGGCCGACACTCCGGCCGCCTCCGCCGGGTTGGCCGGACGGGTCCGGTGGGGCGGGAGGCCCGGGAGGACCGGGGCCCGGGAGCGGACGGACCCGGGGCGGGGCCCCGGGCGCGGCCGGTGCGGAAAATCAGGCCTTGGGGCCGGCGATCAGCTTGCCGTTCTCGACCCGGACCGGGACCTCGGGCAGCGGCACGGTCGCCGGACCCTGGAGCGCCTTGCCGGTGGTCACGTCGAAGCGGCTGCCGTGGCAGGGGCAGTTGCCCTCGTTCTTCTCGATCTTGTCGAGGAGGCAGCCGGCGTGGGTGCACTGGGCACTGAACGCCTTGTACTGGCCCTCGGCCGGGCAGTGCACGAGCACCCGCTGCTCGCGGAACAGCTTGGCGGTGCCGACCGGGACCTCGGACGGCGCGCCGAGCTCTACCGGGGCCGTCGGCACCGGGTTCTGGGCGTGGCCGAGGTTGGAGTCGGTGGAGCAGGCGGCGACACCCAGTCCGGCGGCTCCGGCGAGAGCGGCGCCTTTGAGGACGGTGCGGCGGGTGGACTGGCCGGACATGAGCGCTCCACGGTCGGTCGGAGAGAAGGGACCCATGGGGCTCAAGGGACCCAAGGGATCCAGAGGGGACTCATCCGACGATACCGGCGGGTCGGAGGACACCCGCGCGCGGGGCCGCGCGAGGGGGCGGGCGAGGGGGCGGGCACACGCCTGTCCGCCGCGGTGCGTGATGGGCTACCTTCCGGTACGTGATCGTCGTCGCCGGTGAGTCCCTGATCGACCTGGTTCCCGACGGGAAGGTTCCCGACGGACCGCCCGACCCCCCCGACCCTCTGGCCCCGCTGCTGCCCCGGCCGGGCGGCGGGCCCTACAACACGGCCATCGCCCTGGGCCGGCTCGGCGCCCGGACCGCGTTCTGCTCCCGGGTGTCCACGGACGCCTTCGGGGACGCGCTCGTCGCCGGACTGCGGGCCGCCGGGGTCACCACGGATCTCGTCCAGCGCGGGCCCGAACCGACCACGCTGGCCGTCGCCTCCGTGGGGCCCGATGGCTCCGCGCGCTACGGCTTCTACGTGGACGGCACCGCCGACCGGCTCTTCGCCCTGCCCGGGCGGCTCCCCGAGGACGTCCGGGCCGTGGCCTTCGGCACCCTCTCACTGGCCTTGGAACCCGGCGCCCTCGCGTACGAGGCGCTGCTGCGGCGCTCGGCCGCGGACGGGCTGTTCACCCTGCTCGACCCGAACATCCGGCCCGGGCTGCTCCCCGACCCGGCGGCGTACCGCGCGCGGTTCGCGGGCTGGCTGCCGTTCGTCTCGCTCCTGAAGCTGTCGGAAGAGGACGCCGACTGGCTCGGCGGCGACCCCGCCGGGTGGCTGGAGCGGGGGCCCGGCGCAGTCGTGCTGACCCGGGGCGGGGCGGGGCTCACCGTCTACACGCGGGAGTACGAGGTCTCGGTGCCCGCCGTGCCGGTGCGGGTCGTGGACACGATCGGGGCCGGCGACACGGTGAACGCGGCGTTGCTGCACGGGCTGGTGGGGCGGGACGTGGCGGCGATAGGGGCGGAGGAGTGGCGGGGCGTGCTGGGGTTCGCGGCGCGGGCGGCGGCGGTGACGTGTACGCGGGCGGGGGCGGAGCCGCCGTTTGCGGGTGAGCTGGAGGGGGGCTGGGGCGCGGGTCCGGGTCCGGGTGCGCTGAGGTTCTCTTCATAGACGAGGGCGCCCCACCTTGAGTGGTGGGGCGCCCTCGTCATGCATCTACGGGTCAGCTCTTGCGGGCCCGGGTGGTCGTCTTCTTCGCCGTGGTCTTCTTGGCCGCCGTCGTCTTCTTCGCCGCCGTGGTGGTCTTCTTCGCGGCCGTCTTCTTGGCGCCGCGCAGGGCGCGGACCGAGGAGGCGTCGCTGACGCGGTCGGCGCCGAGGATCTCGCGGAGGAACTTGCCGGTGTGGCTGGCCGGGGTCGAGGCGATCTCCTCGGGGGTGCCCTCGGCGATGACCAGGCCGCCGCCGCTGCCGCCCTCGGGGCCCATGTCGATGACCCAGTCGGCGGTCTTGATGACGTCCAGGTTGTGCTCGATGACGATCACCGAGTTGCCCTTGTCGACCAGGCCGGAGAGGACCTTGATCAGCTTCGAGATGTCCTCGAAGTGGAGACCGGTGGTCGGCTCGTCCAGGACGTAGACCGTGCGGCCCGTGGAGCGCTTCTGGAGCTCGGAGGCGAGCTTGACGCGCTGGGCCTCGCCGCCGGAGAGGGTCGGCGCGGACTGGCCGAGGCGGACGTAGCCGAGGCCGACCTCGTGCAGGGTGCGCAGGTGGCGGGCGATGGTCGGGACGGCCTCGAAGAAGTCCAGGGCCTCCTCGATCGGCATGTCCAGGACCTCGGCGATGGACTTGCCCTTGTAGTGGACCTCCAGGGTCTCCCGGTTGTACCGGGCGCCGTGGCAGACCTCGCACGGGACGTAGACGTCCGGGAGGAAGTTCATCTCGATCTTGATCGTGCCGTCGCCGGAGCAGTTCTCGCAGCGGCCGCCCTTGACGTTGAAGGAGAAGCGGCCGGGCAGGTAGCCGCGGACCTTCGCCTCCATGGTCTCCGCGAAGAGCCGGCGGACGTGGTCGAAGACGCCGGTGTAGGTCGCCGGGTTCGAGCGCGGGGTGCGGCCGATGGGCGACTGGTCGACGTGCACGACCTTGTCGACGAGGTCGTCGCCGGCCACGCGCGTGTGGCGGCCGGGCACCGACTTGGCGCCGTTCAGCTCGCGTGCCAGGTGGGTGTAGAGGATGTCGTTGACCAGCGTCGACTTGCCGGAGCCGGAGACACCGGTGACGGCGGTGAGGACGCCCAGCGGGAAGGAGACGTCGATGTCCCGCAGGTTGTTCTCCCGGGCGCCGTGCACGGTGAGCAGGCGCTTCGGGTCGACCGGGCGGCGCAGGTCGGGCGTGTCGATCGCCTTGCGGCCGGACAGGTACTGCCCGGTCATCGACTCCTTGTTGGCGAGCAGCTCCTTGAGCGGCCCGGAGTGGACGACCTTGCCACCGTGCTCGCCGGCGCCGGGGCCGATGTCGACGACCCAGTCGGCGACCTTGATGGTGTCCTCGTCGTGCTCGACCACGATGAGGGTGTTGCCCATGTCGCGCAGCCGCACCAGGGTCTCGATGAGCCGGTGGTTGTCGCGCTGGTGCAGACCGATGGACGGCTCGTCGAGCACGTACAGCACGCCGACCAGGCCGGAGCCGATCTGGGTGGCGAGCCGGATGCGCTGGGCCTCGCCGCCGGAGAGGGTGCCGGCGGCACGGTTGAGCGAGAGGTAGTCGAGGCCGACGTCGACGAGGAAGCGCAGCCGCTCGTTGACCTCCTTGAGGACGCGCTCGGCGATCTTCTTGTCGCGCGCGTTCAGGGTGAGGCGGCCGAGGAAGTCGGCGCAGTCGCTGATCGACATCGCGGAGACCTCGGCGATGGACTTCTCCATCACGGTGACCGCGAGCACGATCGGCTTCAGCCGGGTGCCCTCACAGGTGGGGCAGGGCACCTCGCGCATGTAGCCCTCGAAGCGCTCGCGGCTGGAGTCGCTCTCGGCCTCGCTGTGCCGCCGCTTCACGAAGGAGACGGCGCCCTCGAAGGCCGGGCTGGTCCAGGCGCGCTCGCGCCCGTACCGGTTGCGGTAACGGACCTCGACCTGGGTCTTGTGGCCGTACATGAGGGCCTTCTTGGCCCGCTGCGGCAGACCCGCGTACGGGATGTCGGTACGGAAGCCGAGGGCCTGGGCGAGCCCGTCGATCATCCGGCCGAAGTACTCCTTGGTGTGGCCGTGCGACCAGGGGTGGATGGCGCCCTCGTCGAGGGACTTCTCCTCGTCGGGCACGACCAGCTCGGGGTCGACCTCCATGCGGGTGCCGATGCCGGTGCAGTCGGGGCAGGCGCCGAAGGGCGAGTTGAAGGAGAAGGAGCGCGGCTCCAGCTCCTCGAAGGACAGGTCGTCGTACGGGCAGTAGAGGTGCTCCGAGTACATCCGCTCGCGCTCGGGGTCGTCCTCGGGGAGGTCGACGAAGTCGAGCACGACCATGCCGCCGGACAGGCCGAGCGCGGTCTCGACGGAGTCGGTCAGCCGGCGCTTGGCGGAGTCCTTGACGGTGAGGCGGTCGACGACCACCTCGATGGTGTGCTTCTCCTGCTTCTTCAGCGTCGGCGGCTCGCTGAGCTGGATCGTCTTCCCGTCGACCCGGGCACGGCTGTAGCCCTTGGTCTGGAGGTCGGCGAAGAGGTCGACGAACTCGCCCTTGCGCTCGCGTACCAGCGGCGACAGCACCTGGAAGCGGCTGCCCTCGGGCAGCTCCAGGACCTTGTCGACGATGGCCTGCGGCGACTGGCGGGAGATCGGCCGGTGGCACTCGGGACAGTGCGGCTTGCCGATGCGCGCGAAGAGGAGGCGGAGGTAGTCGTAGACCTCGGTGATGGTGCCGACCGTCGAGCGCGGGTTGCGCGAGGTCGACTTCTGGTCGATGGAGACGGCGGGCGACAGACCTTCGATGAAGTCGACGTCCGGCTTGTCCATCTGGCCGAGGAACTGGCGCGCGTAGGAGGAGAGCGACTCGACGTACCGGCGCTGCCCCTCGGCGAAGATCGTGTCGAACGCGAGGGAGGACTTGCCCGACCCCGAGAGCCCGGTGAAGACGATGAGCGAGTCACGGGGGAGGTCGAGCGAGACGTTCTTGAGATTGTGCTCGCGAGCGCCACGGACGATGAGACGGTCGGTCACGCCGTTCCGCACCTTTCTTCAGAGAGCGGATGTGCCTGGGTACCCAACAACCAAGGATGCCGGATGCTTCCACCGAGCTTATAGCACGTACATTCGATTTTTGGCGGCTTGCCGCCCGCGTCACCCGAACGAGTGGCCGCAGGCGCTGCCGGAATCCGGGCCCTCCGACAGGAAGGGCCTGGTGGGGAGGCACTCCACCCCCTAGGGTCGGCGCCATGATCGATCATGTGCGTGATCTCGACCTCGTACGCGAGGCGACCGACCGGCTCATCGACGCCGCCTCCTCCTGGGACAACGCGATGCTCGCCCAGCCGTCACGGCTGCCGGGCTGGACCCGCGGTCACATCCTGGCCCACCTCGCCCGCAACGCCGACGCCCTGGCCAACGTTCTCCAGGGCCTGCCGATGTACCCGGACGCCGCGACCCGCGACGCCGACATCGAGCGGGATTCCAACCGGCCGCTCGGCGAGCAGCTCGCCGACCTGCGCGCCTCCGCCGACCGCCTCGCGGCCGTGGCCGCCGAGCCCGCCGACTGGAGCCGTACCGTCGAGCTCCGCAACGGTGTCACCGACAGCGCCTCCCGGGTCCCGTTCCGGCGCTGGGTCGAGGTGGCCCTGCACCACGTCGACCTGGACGCCGGCTACGAGCTGGAGGACCTGCCGGACGAGTTCACCGGCCGCGAGATCGCGTTCCTCGCGGACCGCTGGAGCGGCCGCCCGGACGTTCCGCCCGTGACCCTGCGGATCGGAACCGACGACGACGCCGCCGCTCCCTCCTGGACGACCGGCGGCACCGACGGCAAGCCCGTCGTCCTCGGCGGCACCGGCGCCGAGCTCCTCGGCTGGCTGGCCGGCCGCGGCGACAAGGGCGCCCACCTCGCCGTCCTCGAAGGCCCCGGACTCCCGGAGCTCCCGCCGCTGTAGGCGCGGGCGCGCGTAGGCTGAGGCCATGACGTACAGCGGAGCGGTGAGGCCCGGCGGGCCGGCGGACGTGCACGAGCTGACCGACCTGATGATCTCGAAGGTCGCGGTCGGCCCGATGGACAACAACGCGTATCTGCTGCGCTGCCGGACCACCGGCGAGCAGCTGCTGATCGACGCCGCCAACGAGACGGACACCCTGCTCACGCTGATCGGTGACGACGGCATCGCGGCCGTCGTCACCACCCACCAGCACGGCGACCACTGGCAGGCCCTGGCCGAGGTGGTCGCCGCCACCGGCGCCCGGACGTACGCGGGCGCGTACGACGCCGAGGGCATCCCGGTCCCCACGGACGTGCGCGTGGAGGACGGCGACACGATCTCCGTCGGGCGGGTCCGACTGACCGCGCGGCGGCTCGTCGGGCACACCCCCGGCTCGATCGCCCTGGTCTACGACGACCCGCACGGTCACCCGCACGTGTTCACGGGCGACTGTCTGTTCCCCGGCGGGATCGGCAACACCTGGAAGGATCCGGAGGCGTTCGCGAGCCTGATCCACGACGTGGAGACCAAGCTCTTCGACGCCCTCCCGGACGAGACCTGGGTCTACCCGGGCCACGGCAAGGACACCACGCTGGGCGACGAGCGCCCGCATCTCGCGGAGTGGCGCGAGCGCGGTTGGTGATCACCGGCTGACCCTCGGGTGACCGGCGCGCGCGGCCGGTCACACCGGGGATGCCTCCGCACGCCCCCGTAACCCGGACGGCCCCCGGGTAGTTGGCGCCACATGCACCACAGTCACGCTCCGTCGCCGCCCCGGGCCCCTTCGATGGGGCGGCTCGCCGCGGCCTCGCTCGTCGGCACGGCCATCGAGTTCTTCGACTTCTACGTCTACGGCACGGCCGCCGCGCTCGTCCTCGGCCCGCTGTTCTTCCCGACCTTCTCCCCCGTCGCGGGGACCCTCGCCGCCTTCGGCACCTTCGCCGTCGGTTTCCTGTCCCGGCCGATCGGCTCGGCCGTCTTCGGGCACGTCGGCGACCGATACGGCCGCCGCCCGGTCCTGTTCGTCTCCCTGCTGCTCACCGGCTTCGCCACGGTCGCGGTCGGTTTCGTTCCCACGTACGACTCGATCGGCATCGCCGCGCCCCTGCTGCTGCTCGTCCTGCGCTTCCTCCAGGGGCTCGGCCTCGGCGGGGAGTGGGGCGGGGCGGTGCTGCTGACCGCCGAGCACGCCCCGGAGCGCCGCCGGGCGCTGTGGTCGAGCTTCCCGCAGATGGGGCCCTCGATCGGCTTCCTGCTCGCGAACGGGGTGGTGCTGGCGCTCACGGCCGGCCTGAGTGACGCCGAGTTCCGCTCCTGGGGCTGGCGGGTGCCGTTCTGGGCGGCCGGGCTGCTCGCCGCGGCCGGGCTCGCGCTGCGGTCCTCGCTCGCGGAGTCCCCGCAGTTCGAGGCCATGACGGCGGCGGGGAAAACGGCGAACGCCCCGGTCCGGGAGGTGTTCCGGGACCACTGGCGGACCGTGCTGCTCACGGCGGGCGGGCTCTCCGTCGGCTACGCCGTCTTCTACGCGGTGTCCACCTGGTCCCTGTCCTACGGCACGAAGCAGCTGGGCGTGCCGAGCGCGGTGATGCTGACGTGCGTGATGGGGGCCGTGGCGGTCAAGGGGATGCTGACGCCGTTCGTGGCGATGCTCGGCGACCGCTTCGGGCGCCGGACGATGTGCCTGACGGGCTGCACGGCCTCGGCGCTGTGGATGTTCCCGATGGTGGCGCTGCTGTCCACCGCGCGCCCGTGGCTGATGTTCCTGGGCTTCCTCGGCTCGTCGCTGGCGTTCATCACGGTGTTCTCGGTGGTCGCCGCGTATCTGCCGGAGCTGTACGAGCCGCGGGTGCGGTGCACGGGCGCGGCCGTCGGCTACAACCTGGCGGGCGTGCTCGGCGGGGCGCTGACCCCGATCGTGGCGACGGCCGTCTCGGAGGGCCGCTCGGGGCCGCCGTGGGGCGTGGCAGCCTATCTCACCGTGGTGGCCCTGGTGAGTCTCGGCTGCTTCGCCCTGCTGCCGGAGACCCTGCCGGGGCGGGCGGTGGCGACGGCCGGCGCGAAGCCGGAGCCGGAACCCGCATAGGACAAGGCGAGGGGCCGGTGCGGAAAGACCGGCTGGATACCTGTGTGTCCGGCCCACAAGTGGAGGCTCCGAACTCCCACCTGGCCGTCCTCACGGACGGCGGGTCACCGGTCTGGTG
>NZ_JBEYHT010000074.1:0-35968 GCF_040635425.1 Streptomyces laurentii
AGTCCATCCTCAAGAGGATCGTCCCCGAGGACGCGGGCGTCATCGTGCCTCATCAGGTCCGGGGCCGCCGCCGTATGACGTACACGCGCGGTCAGGCGGTCTTGGTCCGGTAGATGTCCGGCTCCAGGTAGATGACCCGGGCGATCGGCACGGCGGCGCGGATGCGGGCCTCGGCGTCGTCGATCGCGCGGGCGACCGTGGCGGCGTCGTCGCCCGCCTCGACCGCGATCTTGGCCGCGACCAGCAGCTCCTCGGGGCCGAGGTGCAGGGTGCGCATGTGGATGAGGCGGGTGACGGAGGTGCCGTCGACGACGGCGTCCTCGATCTTCTTCACCTCGTCGGCGCCGGCGGACTCGCCGAGCAGCAGCGACTTGGTCTCGGCGGCGAGGACGATCGCGATGGTGATGAGCAGGATGCCGATGCAGAGGGTGCCGATGCCGTCCCAGATGCCGTCGCCGGTGAGGACGGCGAGGCCGACGCCGCCGAGGGCGAGGACGAGGCCGATGAGCGCGCCGAAGTCCTCCAGGAGCACGACCGGCAGCTCGGGGGCCTTCGCGCGGCGGATGAACTGTCGCCAGGACAGGGAGCCGCGCAGCTCGTTCGACTCCTTGATCGCGGTGCGGAAGGAGAAGCCCTCCGCGATGATCGCGAAGACGAGGACACCGACGGGCCAGTACCAGGACTCCAGCTCGTGCGGGTGGGCGATCTTCTCGTAGCCCTCGTAGACGGCGAACATGCCACCGACCGAGAACAGCACGATGGAGACGAGGAAGGCGTAGATGTAGCGCTCGCGGCCGTAGCCGAAGGGGTGCTGCGGGGTGGCCTCGCGCTGGGCGCGCTTGCCGCCGAGCAGGAGCAGGCCCTGGTTGCCGGAGTCGGCGAGCGAGTGGACGCTCTCGGCGAGCATCGACGACGAACCGCTGAAGAGGAACGCCACGAACTTGGCTACGGCGATCGCGAGATTGGCGCCGAGTGCCGCCACGATCGCCTTGGTTCCGCCTGACGCGCTCATGGGTCTCCGTGTTCCCTTCGTCGATGCTCCGGCCCCGGCGGTCGCACCGCGGACGCCGCGGTGGCTCCCGTGGCGGCCGTGACTGCCGTGGTGAGGCTGGTCATTGTCGCATCAGGCCGCGACGGTGGCACGAAAGACTGTTCCCCTACCGGACAGTTCGGTCTTTTCGCCCGCCGGTACGAACACGGATTCGCCCTGGTCGAGGGACAGGCCGCCGTCCGCCCCCGCGCCGCGCAGCCGGAGGGCGCCGTCGACGGCGAGCAGGATCTGCGGGGTCGGGGCGGTGAGGTCGGTCGGGGCGGCGTCCGCCGCCCGTACGTACCGGGACAGCCGGAACTCGTCGATCGGGGTGTCGTACACCTCCTCGCCGGACGCCGACGCCTCCGGCCGCAGGATCCCCGGCTCGCCTGGCTCGAAGCGCACCACCCGCAGCAGCTCGGGCACGTCGACGTGCTTGGGCGTCAGCCCGCAGCGCAGGACGTTGTCGGAGTTGGCCATGATCTCGACGCCGAGTCCGTCGATGTACGCGTGCGGGACCCCCGCGCCGAGATAGAGGGCCTCGCCGGGCTGCAGCGTGACCGGGTTGAGCAGCATCGCGGCGAGCACGCCGGGGTCGGTCGGGAAGTGGTGCGCGATCCGTGCGTACGCGGTGTGGGCGCCGCCCAGGCGGGCGGCGGCGTGCGCGGCCTCGGTGACGGTGTGCGCCAGTTCGGCGTGGTCGGCGGTGAGGATCGCGGTCAGGACCTCGCGGAGCGCGGCCTCCTCGGGGTGGGCGCGCAGCAGGTCGACGTACGGCTTGAGGGAGTCGACGTCCAGCGCGGCCATCGTGTCGGCGGCCTCGGCCGGGTCGCGGAAACCGCACAGGCCGTGGAACGGGGTGAGAGCGCAGATGAGTTCCGGCTTGTGGTGCGGGTCCTTGTAATTGCGCCGCGGGTCGTCGAACGGGATGCCCGCGGCCTCCTCGGCGGCGTACCCGGCACGGGCCTGGTCGAGGTCGGGGTGGACCTGGAGGGAGAGCGGGGCGCCGGCGGCGAGGACCTTGAAGAGGAACGGAAGGCGCGGGCCGAACCGGGCGACGGTGGCACGGCCGAGTTCGCTGACGGGGTCCTCGGCGACGAGCTCGTCGAGCGGACCGCGGCCGGTGCGGGACGGGGCGCCGGGGTGGGCACCCATCCACATCTCGGCCTGGGGCGTGCCGCTGGGGGCGACGCCGAGCAGTTCCGGGATGGCCGTCGTGGAGCCCCAGGCGTAGGGGCGGACGGTGTTGACGAGGCGGTCCATGGGGCTTCCAGCTCTTCTCAGTGCGGTGGTGCCGGTGGGTGCCGGGCGCCTGGTGCCGGGGGCCCGGTGGCGGGTCCGGCGCGCGCGGAGGAAAGGGGTCGGCAAGGTGTCGGGGCGTACGAAGGGACGCCGGGTGGGGTGGGCGGGTTGTCGCCGGGAGGGGTGGCGTGGGTCCCTCCCGTACGCGCGGGTGCCGGATCCGGGTCTCGGTCCGAGCCGCGTTTCCGAATCCGAATCCGAATCCGAACCCGAGTCCGAATCGGGATCGGGATCGGAATCGGGATCGGGATCGGGATCGGGATCGGGATCGGGATCGGGATCGGGATCGGGTTCCGGCGTTACCCGGCGGCGGTGGTGAGGCCGGCCGACGCGAGCGAGAGGTACACGGCGGCGAAGTCGGTGACGGCGACCAGCTCGGCGAGGTTCTCCAAGGCGCTGCCCTCCTCCGGTTCGAGCTCGCTGACGGCCACCTCGTGGCCGAGCGCGAGTTCGCGGGCCGCGGGCGCCGCGCTCAGCGCGTTGCCCTCGGCTGGCCGGTCCCGGAGCAGGACCACCCGGGCGCGCAGCGCCTGGGGTTCCTCGACGCGGTCGCGGAAGAAGTCGTCGGGGTCGGCGCCCGCCGCGTAGTCGCCCGCCAGCAGCATGCCGTGGGCGGGCAGCGCCTCCGGCAGTTCGGCGGCGAGCGCGGGCAGTCCGGACAGTTCGGCGAGGACGGCGGCGAACCGGCGGCCGACCGGCCCGGCGGCCTCGCCCTCGGTCCACACGAGCGGCAGCGTGTCGGCCAGCTCGGCGGCGAGGGTCTTGGCCGGGTTGCTGTACGTGGCGATCGCCGGGCCGCAGCGTTCCGCCGTACGGTCCAGCCGGTCCGCGACCCGCTCCAGCACCTCCGGCGGCGCCTCCACCAGACCGACCCGGTCGAGCAGCGCGAGCAGCGGCGTGAACAGCGCCCACAGCGCGCCGGGGCCGGCGGCCGGGGTCTCCACGGAGTCCTCGGCCGTCTCGTGCGGGGCCATCGCCAGCGGGACGAACAGACCGCGCGAGCCGTTCACGGAGTCGGCGAGCGGGGACGCGGCGGGCGCGACCGCGACAACCGTGAGGCTGCGGCGGGACGCCTGTTCGACGAGGAGGACGAGACCGGGCTCCGCGCCGTCGGTCGTCGGCACGAGGAGCAGGTCCATCGAGCCGGCCCAGCCGGGCAGCGCCCAGCGGAGCGCGCCGGCCGCGGGGGCGACCCCGGTCGGCTGGAGCCGGGTCACCGGGGCGGCCGCGCCGGCCAGGGCGCCGACCAGGTCGGCGACGCCCGCGGCGACGGTGCCGGGACCCGCGACGAGGACGGTGCGGGGGCGGCCCTCCGGGCGGAGCTCGGCGATACCGGCCTCGGCGGCGTGCCGGGCGGCGGTCCGTACCCGCGCGCCCGCCTCGGCGGCACCGCGCAACAGGTCGCGGCGGTCGGCGAGGGCGAGGGCTTCCGGTGCGTCGAGGAGGGTCTCGTCGAGCATGTGGCGGGCCTCCGGTCGTCGGAGCGGGACCGGCCGGGCGGCCGGGGTTCCGCGTGGTCTTCCTGCCGAGGGGCTTACCCGGTTCTCCGGGGCCTCCCCCAGGCGGGTCGCCCGCTGCGGGTCACCCCGTGGGGGTCACCCGGGGCGGGCAGCCGGCCGGTCAGGCGGGGCGGCGCGCCTCGTCGACGAGCAGGACCGGGATGTCGTCGCGGACCGGGTAGGCGAGACCGCAGTCGGCGGCGGTGCACACCAGCTCGGGGGTCTCCTCGGCCGTACGGTCGTCCAGCGGAGCGTGGCAGGCCGGGCAGGCCAGGATTTCCAGGAGGCCGGCTTCGAGCGACATGTGCGGTCCCTTCGGGCGGTGCGGGCCGCGTACGCGGGGCGTACGGGCGATTTCGGACGGACGGTTACGGGCCAGGTCAGCCTACCGCCGGGTCACGTGCGGCGCCCGCCCCCGCAGGGCCGGTGCCGGGGCCTACGTTCCGTGGCCCGTGTGACGGACGAGGGCCGTGGGGTGGGCGTGACGCCGAACAGCGGGTGTCCGGCAGAACACACATGCCCGTGGCGGCGACGCGAAGCGCGCCTCCGCCACGGGCATCGTGCGGGCCGGGTCACGGCCGGTCAGGACCAGGTCAGGGCCGGGTCAGTCGTGAAAGAACCGACCGGCGAAGAGCCGGCTCCGTGACCGGCCGCGTGACCGGCTCGCTGACCGGCTCCGCGACCTGCCGCGTGAGCGAGGACTCAGCCGCGGATCAGCGCGAGCGCCTCGTCGCGCACCTTGGCCATCGCGGCCTCGTCGCGCGCCTCGACGTTCAGGCGGAGCAGCGGCTCGGTGTTGGAGGCGCGGACGTTGAACCACCAGTCGGCGGCGGTGACCGTCAGACCGTCCAGCTCGTCGAGGGTGACGCCCTCGCGGTCGCCGAAGGCGGCCTTCACGGCGGCCAGGCGGGCGGCCTGGTCGTCGACGGTCGAGTTGATCTCGCCGGAGGCGGCGTAGCGGTCGTACGAGGAGACCAGCGCGGACAGCGGACCGTCCTGGCCGCCGAGCGCCGCGAGGACGTGGAGCGCGGCGAGCATGCCGGTGTCCGCGTTCCAGAAGTCCTTGAAGTAGTAGTGGGCGGAGTGCTCGCCGCCGAAGATGGCGCCGCTCTTCGCCATCTCCTCCTTGATGAAGGAGTGGCCGACCCGGGTGCGCACCGGCGTGCCGCCGTGCTCGCGGACGACCTCCGGCACCGACCACGAGGTGATCAGGTTGTGGATGACCGTGCCGCTGCCGCCGTGCTTGGCCAGCTCGCGCGCCGCGACGAGCGCGGTGATCGCGGACGGGGAGACCGGGCCGCCGTTCTCGTCGACGACGAAGCAGCGGTCGGCGTCGCCGTCGAAGGCGAGGCCGAGGTCGGCGCCTTCGGCGCGGACGCGCTCCTGGAGGTCGACGATGTTCTTCGGGTCGAGCGGGTTGGCCTCGTGGTTCGGGAAGGTGCCGTCCAGCTCGAAGTACATCGGGACGACGTCCAGCGGCAGACCGGCGAGGACGGTGGGCACGGTGTGGCCGCCCATGCCGTTGCCCGCGTCCACGACGACCTTGAGCGGGCGGATGGCGGTGAGGTCGACGAGCGAGCGCAGGTGCGCGGCGTAGTCGTCCAGGGTGTCCCGCTCGGTGACGGTGCCGGCGGTGGCGGCCGCCTCCGGCGCGCCCTGCTCGGTCCACCGCTCGACGAGCGCGCGGATGTCGGCGAGGCCGGTGTCCTGGCCGACGGGGGCGGCGCCGGCGCGGCACATCTTGATGCCGTTGTACTGGGCGGGGTTGTGCGACGCGGTGAACATCGCGCCCGGCAGGCCGAGCTGCCCGGAGGCGAAGTAGAGCTGGTCGGTGGAGCAGAGGCCGATCAGGGTGACGTCGGCGCCGAGACGGGTCGCGCCGCGCGCGAAGGCGGCGGCGAGACCGGGCGACGAGGGGCGCATGTCGTGGCCGATGACGATGGCCTCGGCGTCGGTCACGCGGACGAACGCGGCTCCGAACAGCTCCGCCAGGGCCTCGTCCCACTGATCCGGCACCACCCCGCGGACGTCGTACGCCTTCACGATCTGCGACAGATCAGCAGCCACGGATCAAACCCTCCAGAAGTCTCGGCATGTCACACCCGCGCGATGCGGTGCCCGTACGGATACGGAACGCCCAAACTACCCGGGGCCCGGCCCTGGTCAGTTCTCGGGGGAACGCAGCACCCTCAGATGGCCCCGTCGGCCGATCTCCATCGGATCGCCGCCGCGCGGGCCGCCCTTGCCGCCGGCCTCGGCCGCGCGCTCCTGGGGGCGCGCCGCCTCACGGACCGCGTTGGCGAGGGCTTCGAGGTCGTCGCCGCTGGGGCGGGCGGGGGCGGTGCCGTCGGTGAGCCGCACGACCTCCCAGCCGCGCGGGGCGGTCAGGCGTTCACTGTGCTCGGCGCACAGGTCGTAACAGTGGGGCTCGGCGTAAGTGGCGAGCGGGCCGAGGACCGCAGTCGAGTCGGCATAGACGTACGTCAGTGTCGCGACGGCAGGGCGGCCGCACGCGGTGCGCGAACAGCGACGTACAGGGCTCACGACGTTGGACGGTACCGCACTCTTGAGCGGGCCGCGACGACTCTCCCCCAGGTCACTCCACCGTGTCGCGGTGTGACGTCCGCCACGGCGGCCCTCCGGAAGGCCCTTCCGACCTGCGGAATCGCCCGGATCAAGGGCCTCGGACGGGGTCCGGTCCGGCCGCCGGGAGGGCGCCGGGGGCAGGGGAGAAAGCGGAGGGAAAGGTGCGGGAAGGGCAGGGAATCCGACGCTCGTACGGTCGCCTCCGCGAGCGACCCGGGCCGGACGGACCGCGGCGGGCCGGTCCGGGGAGGGTCCGGGAGCGGTCTCTCCCGTCCTGGACCGGCCCCGGACGACCGGTGGGAGTTACGCTGCGTCAGTGACGGACACCACCGAGAGCAGGGACACTCCCGCACCGCGGCCGCGGCACCGTGACCGGCACGGCCGGGGCATGCGCGGGCCGGTCGCGCCGCCGCAGGTCCCGCTGTCCGCGAGCCGGGCGGACACCTTCCGCGATCTGGTCCTGGACTCGGTGGAGCGCCTGGAGCGGAACTGGCCGCAGCTCGCCGACGTCGAGTTCATGATCATGGAGGTCCCGCCGCCGGCGCCGCTCGGCGAGACGGTGCCCCTGGGCGAGGCGACCCCGGCGGAGCGGAAGGAGCCGGCCCGGATCGTGGTCTACCGCCGCCCGGTCGAGCTGCGTTCGAAGAGCCGCGACGAGCGGGCCCTGCTCGTCCACGAGGTCGTGGTCGAGCAGGTCGCGGACCTCCTCGGGCTCTCCCCGGAGACGGTGGATCCGCGGTACGGGGAGGAGTGAGCGGGCCGGGCACCCCGTACGTACGGCGCGCGCACCTCGCACGCCGCGTACACCTGGCACGCCGCGCACACCTCGCACATCTCGTACGTCACACGCGGCCCGCGCGCCCCGCGCCCGGTCAGTCGTCCAGCACCGTCAGGTCCTGCCGCGCCCGCGGCACCCGCACCGAGCTGCGGTCGTCGGTGAAGGTCTGCACCGTGAACATCGGGACGCCGTCCTGCGGCAGTTCCAGCGTGCGCGCCGCGTACACCGGGCCGCCCGACAGCCGCTCGACCGTCAGCGCGTAGGGGCCCTTCACGCCGTCCGGGACGGGCGCGTCCATCGAGACGGTGGTGCCCGCCTTCACCGTGACGTTCTTGGTGACCGGGGTGCCGCCCTCGGCGCCCGCCGAGGCGGTGATCCGGACCTGGGCGCCCTCTGCGGGGGCGCTCACCGCGAGGGTGGTGCCCTTGTCGCGGTTGTCGGCGACGGTGGCCCGGCCCTCGATCGCGCCGGTGCCCGGGATGAACGCCACCTCCTGCTTCTCTCCGCTCTTGCCCCGGACGACCTTCACCGCGGCCACGACGGGCGTCGGCTTCTTCGGGTCGGCCGGGGTGAGCAGCAGCGAGCCGGGCTCGCCGCGGGTGAGGCCGGCGAGGTCGACGCCCGTGGTCATGCCGGACTTCACGTGCACGGAGTCGGCGCTCGCCGGGACGATCGTGCCGGTCGGCGTGACCAGCTGGACCTTCAGGTCGGCGTCGTCGTCGCCGGGCGCGAACGCCACGAGCCGCACCGAGGTGGCGTCGGCCGGGATGCCGGGCAGCAGCACGGTGCCGGCCGGGTCGGCGGCGGCCGGGAGCCAGTCGCTGCCCAGCTTGTCGTCGGCCGCGCCGAGGGCCGCGCCGACGCGGCCGCTGCGGGTGGTGACGTGGACGGTGAGGTCCTGCTGGGCCGGGTCGCCGGTCAGGGTGGACAGGAGCACCGGCACGGTGCTGTGCGCGGGCACCGGGATGCCCTCGGTGACCTCGGTCTTCAGGGTGCCGTCGGGGCCGTACAGCTCGATGTCGGCGACCGCGCCGCTGTCGTCGGGGTTGGTGAGGTGGACGTAGTCCTGGCGCTCCTTGGCGGTGGACGCGGCCGGGAACCAGAAGTCGCTGTCGGGGGCGGAGCAGGTGAGGCCGAGCAGGCCGCGGGCGCCGCCGGCCGGGACGACGGTGGTCTGCTGGACGGTCCAGCCGGGGGCGAGCGCGCCGTTCGCCGCGCCGGTCAGGGCGGGCACGGCGCCGCCGTTCGCCTCGGCGGCGACCGGTGTGCCGGGCTTGGTGACGGTCGCCGGGACCTTCGGCTCCTTGGGCTTCTTCGCCGGCTTCTCCGCGGCGTCCTCGCCGGGGAGCGCGGCCTTGGCGGCCGGCTTCAGGACGGCCTCGGCGGCGTTCTTGCCGCCCGCGCCGCCGCCTTCGCCGCCCTGGCCGTCCTGGGGCCGGCCCGCGGCGTTCCGGGCCGGCGGGGTGTACGAGGTGTACGTGGTCTCCGCGACCTCCGAGGTGCTCGGCGCCGGGCAGAGCAGGCCGGCCCGCTCCACGGGCAGCCGGGCGGCGGGCGGGGCGGCGGCGGGCGCGGCGGCCTCGGGGGCCGGGGCGGTCATCGCGGCCGCGCCGGTGACGGCGGCCAGGACGGCGGCGGCCGCGATCAGGGAGAGGGTGGTGCGCTTCACTGGTTGCTGCTCCCGTCGGAACGCTGCTGACCGTAGCCGTACGGGTCGTAGACGTCGTAGGCCTGCTGCTCGTCGTACCCGGGGTGCGCCTGCTGCGGCTGCTGGTCCTGCTGCGGCTGCTGAGGCTGCGCGTACGGGTCGTACTGCTGCTGCTCCCCGTAGTACTGCGGGTCGTACGGCTGCTCGTACTGCTGGTGCTGCTGGTGCTGCTGGTGCTGCGCGTGCTGCTGCGGCTGGGCGTACGGGTCGTACGCGTACTGCTGCTGCTCGCCGTACTGCTGCGGGTCGTACGGCTCGGCCTGCTGCGGGACGGCGGCGTACTGGCCGTCCCACTCCGGCTCCTGCTCGTACGTCTGCTGCTGGGGTACGGCGGCGACGGCGGGCTCGTCGGCCGCAGGCGTGGGCGCGTCGGCCTGGCCGGCGGCGGCCGCGGCAGCGGCCTCCGCCTCGGCGGCGGCGCGCAGGCGGCGGGCGCGGCGGCCCTCGCCGTCGGCGGCCGGGGTCTCCGCCCGGGTCCGGGCCGGGACGGCGGCCTCCTCGTCGGGCAGGTCGTCGTCGATGTCGCGGCGGCGGCCGGGCAGGGCGAGGACGAGCAGGACGAGGGCGAGGAACGCCTGGGTCCAGATCCAGCCGGTGTGGGTGGCCGGGGCCTCGTAGGTGAGGTCGAGGCGGCCGCCCTCGGCGGGCAGTTCGAAGCCCTGCGCCCAGTCGTCGACGGTGACGGCCTTGAGCGCCGTGCCGTCGAGGGTGGCGGTCCAGCCGGCGTCGGCGCGGTCGGCGACGCGCAGCACGCGGCCCGCGGCGCCGGCCGGGATCTTGGTGTGGGCCTCGACCGGTCCGGCGGCGACGGCCACCGGCTGCGCGCCCTCCCCGTCGGCCGCCGCGCCGGCCTTGGCACCGGCGGGCACGATCATCACGCGGGCGACGTCGCGGTCGACCCGCCACAGGGCGCTGCCGTCGAGCTGGCTGAGCCGGGTCAGGCCGGGGGTGGCGTCGAGGACGCGGCTCATGGCGCGCGGGGCGCCGTCGCGGACCAGGACGTAGCGGATCGCGAAGCCGCTGAGCTCCGTGGTCTGGTCGGCGCCGGATCCGGCGACGAGGTGCGAGACGACCTGGTCGAGGCGGGTGTCGCCGTCGGCGGCGGCGGTGAGTTCGGCGTCGCCGAGCCGGCTGCCGGAGCCGCGGACCAGGGTGTACGCGACCTCGCCGGGCGCGCCGGCGCCGAGCACGAGGGTGCGGGCCTGGTCGCGGGTGCCGCTCTCCTCGGCGACGAACGCGGGCACTTGGACCGGGTCGCGGCGGGTCAGCGGGCCGTCGGCGCCGCCGATCATCCAGCCGGCCGCGGCGACTACCGGGCCGACCGCGCAGGCGAGCGCGATGAGCGCGGCGAGCGGCTGGCGCCAGCCGAAGCCGTGGGCGGCGACGCGGGTCCGGCCGCCCTCGGCGCCGATCATGGCGGCGGCCAGCAGGGCGGCGCCGTACACGAGGGTGGCGGGGCCGGCCCAGCCGGTGGCGCCGTCGCCGGCGCCGTTGGTGAGGACGGCGAAGACCAGGCCGGCGAGCGCGGCGGCCCAGGCGGCGCGGACGGCGAGCACCCGCTCCTCGCGCAGCAGGGCGCCGAGCGCGGCGAGCACGAGGCCGAGGAGGACGAGCCCGCCGAACGTGCCGGGGCCGCCGGGGCTGGTGCCGAGCAGGTCGAGCGCGGAGGCCGTGCCCGTACGGATGTCGAGTCCGGCCTCGCGCAGGAAGGCGGCGGGGCTGGTCAGGAGGGACAGCGACCACGGCGCGAGGATCAGCAGCGGGGTGCCGGCGGTGGCGAGGAAGCGCAGTCCGTACGCGGTGATGTCGCCGCGGCGCAGCGCGAGCACGCAGACGCCGAGGACGACGGCGAGCGGCCAGACGACCGGGGTGAACGCCGTCGTGAAGGTCAGCAGGAAGGTGTACGCCCAGGTGGCGCGCCAGCTGCCGCGCTCGCCGCCCGCGCGGTTCAGTCCGTACGAGGCGACGGCTGCGCGGGCCAGGAGCGGGAGCAGGATCGCGAGGACGGCGGTGCCGAGCCGGCCGGTGGCGAGGGCGCCGGTGGCGGCGGGCAGGAACGCGTAGGCGATGGCGGCCCAGGCGCGCAGCAGCCGGGATTCGACGATGCCGCGGGAGGCGAAGTACGCGGTGAAGCCGGCGAGCGGGACCGAGCAGACGAGCAGCACGGTCAGCGCGAGGGACGTCGAGCCGAACAGCAGCGCGGAGAGCGCGGCGAGGACGGCGAGGTAGGGCGGGGCGGTCTGGGTGCCGCCGGTGCCGAGCGCGTGCCAGCCGTCGGCGTAGCGCGACCACAGCTCGGAGACGGTGTCCGGGGCGGGCAGCAGGGCGCCGCCGGCCAGCGAGCCGCCGCTGAGGAGGTTGCGGCAGGCGACCAGCGAGACGGCGAGGAGAAGGGCGAAGAGGATGGGTCCGGGCTTGCGGACGATCTTCTTCAGCCGGGCGAACTGCTCGATCTCCAGGAAGTCGGCGTCGTCGCCGCCGGGGCCGGATTCGACGGCGCCGTGCCGGGAGCCGCCGGACTCGGCGTCGTCGCCGCCGAAGTGGGAGGTGACCTGTTCGGCGGCGGCGCGGACGGTGGCGCCGGGCGGCGGGAACAGCGGACGGAGTTCGGACGGCGGGACGGCCGGGTTCTTGCGCCGCGCGCGGGCCGCGAGGATCCGCTCGGGGCGCAGCAGGGTGCCGAGCAGGCCCATGACCTCGTCGACGGCCTGGCCGGGCGCCTTGCCGACGAGGTAGCCGAGGGTGCGGAGCAGGGTGCCGACGACGAGCCGGAGCAGGACGTACGGCAGGGCCCGGCCGCGGGTGTTGGCGAGCAGCGTGTAGACGGCGCCGGCCTTGTCGACGCGGTGCGGGTTGGCGGCGGAGCGGCCGGCGCAGTCGACGGTACGACGTTCGCGGGCGGACGCCTCGGCGTGCCGGAGGACGGCGCCGGGGGCGACCAGGACGCGGTGGCCGGCGGCGTGGGCGCGCCAGCACAGGTCGACGTCGTCGCGCATGAGGGGCAGCCGGCGGTCGAAGCCGCCGAGCTCCTCGAAGACGTCGCGCCGGACGAGCATGCCGGCGCTGGAGACGGACAGGACGGAGCGGACCTGGTCGTGCTGGCCCTGGTCCTGTTCGCGGCGGTCGAGTCCGGTCCAGCGGCGGCCGCTGCGGGCGATGCTGACGCCGGCTTCGAGCAGCTGCTTGCGGTCGTACCAGCCGCGCAGCTTGGGGCCGATGACGGCGGCGTCCGCGTCGGAGTCGGCGACGCGCAGGAGTTCGGCGAGGGCGCCGGGTTCGGGGGCGCAGTCGTCGTGCAGCAGCCAGAGCCACTGCACGGGCTCGCCGTGCGGCAGCTCGGGCAGGTCGTAGTTCTCGTCCTGCCAGGTCCGGGTGACGGGGTCCCAACTGCTGGGCCGCTTCAGGTAGGTGAGGTCCTCGGGGCCGAGGACGGGCGCGGTGCGCGCGGCCTCCTCGACGGCGGCGCCGAACCCGGTGCGGCGGGCGAGGTGCAGGATCCGGTCGTCGCCGAGGGCCTCGGCGAGCAGTCGCGCGGAGTCGTCCGCGCTGCCGGTGTCGGCGGCGACCGCGTTCTGGACGGGGCGTTCCTGGGCGAGCAGCCCGGCTAGGGCGTCCGGCAGCCAGCGGGCGCCGTCGTGGGCGACGAGCACGGCGGTGACGACGTGTCGTGGGAACTCAGGAGTTGAGGACATCGAGCTACGGGCCCTCCGGCCGGGGTCGCCCGCGAGGGGGCATGGGTGCGTCTCGGACGGAGCCCCACACTAACGGCTGGCACGACGACGGTCCGCCGCCTGTGGCCGGAGCACAGGGAGCGGACCGTTCGTTGTGGACGTCTTGTGTCCGTCTTCGTGTCTGTCGTCGTGCCTGTCGTCGTGTCTGTCGTCGTGTCTGTCTGCGTGTCCGACTTTGTACGCGTCTTCGTGCGGGTCCTCACGGGTGCCCGGGGGCGGGCCGTCCGTGAGGTGGCCGGTGGGTCCGAACGGGCGGGCGGCCCGAGCGGAGCGTGGCCGAAATCAGACGGCGGCCTTCTTGAGCCGACGGCGTTCCCGCTCGGACAGGCCGCCCCAGATGCCGAAGCGCTCGTCGTTCTGGAGCGCGTACTCCAGACACTCGGAGCGGACTTCGCAGGCGAGACAGACCTTCTTGGCCTCGCGGGTCGAGCCGCCCTTCTCGGGGAAGAAGGACTCGGGGTCGGTCTGGGCGCACAGTGCGCGCTCCTGCCAGCCGAGTTCCTCGGCCGTGTCCTCGACCAGCAGTTCCTGGAACAACTCGGTCATCTACGCCCCTCGTCTGTCTGTGCGTCCCCGTGGGGTTGCCGTTGCCGGTCGGCCGAACGACACGAGTGAAATTACAAGTTCGGCGCTCAGTGAGAGTCAAGCCGGGATCTGCTATTGGGCCCCGTATTCACTCTGCGGAACCAACCCTATGCAGAAAGCTCTCGAATCAGCAAAAACCATGACACATGCCACCGGCGTCGTTCTGACGCCACCTCTCTCAGGAGAGGGACGTCTCAGACACGGATCATGTTGCGATCCAGCCACGGAAGCGATCCGGATCACAGTCTGATCACAGGACCTCCACCGGGTTTACGGCGGCGGATGTTGCGCCATGTCTCCGGGGCGTGAGACGCACAAACCTTTCTCCGGGCACAGTAACCGGATGAGGTGAAACAATACCCCCAAATCGGTCATTGAGTTGACAGTCGGGTGTCGGTCCCGCCACGTTGGTGTCATGCCAGCGACCGCAGCGCCCGCCGTGACCCACAGCCATGGGGTCCATCGGGCTGCTCTCGTTCGCTGTCGCTGTCGCTGTTGTCCCAGCTGTTGAGCGCGCCCTTCTCCGGCGCCTCCGGCATCCCAGCGGTCCGCCCCCGGCCGCTGCCCTGCGCACAGCTCCCCTCGCGTCACCCCTCCCCCGTCTCACCCGCTTGACCCGTTCGACCTGTTCGACCCGTTCACCCCGGATCGGCTCGTTTTGTCGTTCCGCTGTGTTTCCCCTCCCCCGTTTCCCCGTTCTGCGACACCCCGACTTCTGCCGAGGAACACCCGCATCCCATGAACATGGACAGCGACCTTCAGATCGCCGGCGACATCCTTGAGGTCCCGCACCTCCTCCAGCCCCCGCGCGCGCACCCGGCCACCGTGGCCGAGTTCGCCGGGCTCGCCCGGGAGATCGCCGCCGACCGCGACCAGTGGGCCCCCTACGTCGCGTACGACCCCACCACCCGCTGGTACCACCGGCTGCGCACCGGCCCCGGCTACGAGGTGTGGCTGCTGTCCTGGCTCCCCGGTCAGGGCAGTGGACGCCACGACCACGGCCCGTCCTCCGGTCTGCTCACCGTCCTCGCGGGCGAGCTGACGGAACGTACGCGGCGCGGCCCGCGCGCCCTCGCCCCCGACGCGCAGTACGTCTTCGCCCCGGGCTACGTCCACGAGGTCGTCAACGACTCCCTCGAACCCGCCGTCAGCCTGCACGTCTACTACCCGGGCCTCACCGAGATGCCGATGCACCCGGCGGCGCCGGAGACGACAGCGGTGCCGGCGACGGCGGCGCCGACCGGGACGACGGGGACGGCCTCGCTGACGGCCGCGACCACGTCGACGACGGGCGCGGCCGCGTGGTCCGCCGCGGCCGCGCTGCCCCGCGTACCCGGTCAGGGAGGCGTACCGGCCTGACGGCCCGGCCGCCCGGTACCCCGTACCGCCGGAGCCGTACCGCCGCCCCCACCGCTCGCCGGGCCGCCGCCCGCTGCTGACAGACTGTCCGTATGCGCATTGTGGTTCTGGCCGGTGGCATCGGTGGTGCCCGCTTCCTTCGCGGCCTCAAGAAGGCCGCGCCCGACGCGGAGATCACGGTCGTCGGCAACACCGGTGACGACATCCATCTCTTCGGCCTCAAGGTCTGCCCCGACCTCGACACCGTGATGTACACCCTCGGCGGTGGCATCGACGAGGAACAGGGCTGGGGCCGCGAGGGCGAGTCCTTCACGGTCAAGGAGGAACTCGCGGCGTACGGGGTCGGGCCCGAGTGGTTCGGCCTCGGCGACCGCGACTTCGCCACGCACATCGTCCGCACCCAGATGCTGGGCGCCGGCTACCCGCTCAGCGCCGTCACCGAGGCGCTGTGCGCCCGCTGGCGGCCCGGCGTCCGGCTGCTGCCGATGTCCGACGACCGGGTCGAGACGCATGTCGCGATCGAGGTGGACGGCGAACAGCGGGCCGTCCACTTCCAGGAGTACTGGGTCAAGATGCGCGCCTCCGTGCCCGCGCGGGCCGTCGTGCCCGTCGGCGCCGAGCAGGCCACGCCCGCGCCCGGCGTCCTGGAGGCGATCGCCGACGCGGACGTCATCCTCTTCCCGCCGTCGAACCCCGTCGTGTCCATCGGCACGATCCTCGCCGTGCCCGGCATCCGCGAGGCCGTCGCCGCCGCGTCCGCCCCGGTCGTCGGCCTCTCCCCCATCGTCGGCGACGCGCCCGTGCGCGGCATGGCCGACAAGGTCCTCGCGGCGGTCGGCGTGGAGTCCACGGCGGCGGCCGTCGCCCGGCACTACGGCTCCGGGCTCGTCGACGGCTGGCTCGTCGACACCGTCGACGCGGGCGCCGTCGCCGACGTCGAGGCCGCCGGCATCCGCTGCCGCGCGGTCCCGCTGATGATGACCGACGTGGACGCCACGGCCGCGATGGCGCGCGAGGCGCTGGCGCTCGCGGCGGAGGCCGGCAAGACCGCGGAGCCCAAGGAGACCAAGGGGACCGGGGAGTGACGCCGAAGGGCCCGACGGCCCGGTTCGAGGTGTGGGCGCTCGACGGGATACCCGAGGTGGCGCCCGGCGACGACCTCGCCAAGCTCATCGCCGACGCCTCGCCCGGCCTCGCCGACGGGGACGTCCTGCTCGTCACCTCGAAGATCGTGAGCAAGGCGGAGGGCCGGGTGCTCGCCGCCACCGACCGCGAGGCCGCGATCGACGCCGAGACGGTACGGGTGGTCGCGCGGCGCGGACCGCTGCGGATCGTCGAGACCCGGCAGGGCCTGGTGATGGCCGCCGCCGGGGTCGACGCCTCCAACACCCCGTCCGGAACTGTGCTGTTGCTGCCCGAGGACCCCGACGCCTCGGCCCGCCGGATCCGCGACGGCCTGCGCGAGACGCTGAACGTCGATGTCGGCGTGCTCGTCACCGACACCTTCGGGCGGCCCTGGCGCAACGGGCTCACCGACGTGGCGATCGGCGCGGCCGGCGTACGGGTCCTCGACGACCTGCGCGGCGGCACCGACGCCCACGGCAACGGGCTCAACGCCACCATCACCGCCACCGCCGACGAACTCGCCGGCGCCGGCGACCTGGTCAAGGGCAAAATCGACGGCCGGCCCGTCGCCGTCGTCCGCGGGCTCTCCCACCTCGTGAAGCCCGAGCCCGAGCCCGAGTCCGGGGACGCGCCCGTGGCCGAGGCGGAGGGCGCGGCCGAGGCGGAGGGCGCGCGGGCGCTCGTACGCGTCGCCGCCGACGACATGTTCCGGCTCGGCACCTCGGAGGCCGTACGCGAAGCGGTGACCCTGCGCCGTACCGTGCGGGACTTCACCGACGAGCCCGTCGACCCCGGGTCCGTCCGGCGGGCCGTCGCCGCCGCCGTCACCGCGCCCGCCCCGCACCACACCACCCCGTGGCGGTTCGTCCTGCTCGAATCGGAGGCCTCGCGGACCCGGCTGCTCGACGCGATGCGGGACGCGTGGATCGCGGACCTGCGGGCCGACGGCAAGACCGAGGAGTCCGTCGCGAAGCGGGTCAAGCGCGGCGACGTCCTGCGCCGGGCGCCGTATCTGATCGTGCCCTGCCTGGTCATGGACGGCGCGCACCACTACGGCGACGCGCGCCGTGACGCCGCCGAACGCGAGATGTTCGTCGTCGCGGCCGGCGCCGGCGTGCAGAATCTGCTGGTCGCGCTGGCCGCGGAGCAGCTCGGGTCCGCGTGGGTGTCGTCCACGATGTTCTGCCGCGACGTCGTCCGCGGCGTCCTCGGGCTGCCCGGCGATTGGGACCCGATGGGCGCGGTCGCCGTCGGCCGGCCCGCCGCGGCGCCGAAGGAACGGCCGGCGCGACAGGCGGCGGAGTTCATCGAGGTGCGCTGACGTCCCGGGTCAGTACGCCCTGATGTCGCCGGGCGCCATCCGGGGCGCCCGGCGCGGCGGGACCCGGCCGCTCAGCAGGATCAGCCGGGCGGCGCGGTGGCGCTGGCCCGCGTACGGCTCCAGCAGCTCCAGCATGGCCGCGTCGTCCGCCGCCCGGTCGCCCGCGAGCGCCCAGCCGACGATGCCGGGGAGATGCAGGTCGCCCGTCGTGACCTCGTCGGGGGCGCCGTTGCTGCGCTGGACCGTCTCGGCCGACGTCCACGGGCCGACGCCCGGGATCAGCTCCAGACGCGTGCGGGCCTCCGCCGGGGGCATGTGCGCCGCCTCCTCCAGCCGGGGCGCGACCCGGGCCGCCCGCACGATCGTCGCCGAACGCTTCCCGTCCACGTTCGCCCGGTGCCACTCCCACGACGGGATCGCCGCCCAGCCGCGGGCGTCCGGCATCACGTACATGCCGTCCGGCACCGGGCCCGGTGCCGGCTCCCCGAACGCCCGGACCAGCCGCCGCCAGGAGGCGTACGCCTCCGTGCTCGTCACCTTCTGCTCCAGGACCGACGGGATCAGCGACTCCAGGACCAGGCCCGTCCGGGTCAGCCGCAGGCCCGCGCGGGCGCGCGCCGTGACGGCGAGGAGCTTGTGGCGCGGGACGAAGGCGGCGGGGTCGTCCTCCGCGCCGAGCAGCGCGGGGAGCCGCGCGAGCAGCCAGTCGGCGCCGGGGCCCCACGCTTCGGCGCCGTCCGCGCGGACGCGGAGGGTGCCGGGGCCTTCGGGGGTGCGGCTGGCACGCCAGGTGGAGCCGTCGGGGGTGGTGCGGAAGGTGGGGTCGGCGGGGCCGCGGCGGAGGGGGGCGAGGGTGAGGGCGAGGTCCGCGGGGGTGGGGGTGCGGAGGTGCGGGGGGAGGAAGCGGCCGGCCATGCTTCGACCGTAACCCGCCGGTGGGGGCTCGCGGTGGTGTCGCGCGCCCCTGACCGACGGGGGGGCTACTGGTCGGACGAGAAGCGGATCGTCTTCGCCGGGAGCTTGGTGTCGCACCAGATCCTCGCGCCCGCGCGGAGTTCGTTGTCCGGGCCGATGTGGGCGCCGTCGCCGATGAAGGCGTCCGTGAGGATCGTGCGGGCGCCGATGCGGGCGTTCTCGCCGATGAGGGAGTCGGTGAGGACCGCGCCCGGTTCGACGACCGCGCCCGCGAGGACCGCGGAGCCGTGGATGCGGGCGCCCTCGCCGACGGTCGCGCCGGCGCCTATGACCGTGCCGCCGGTGAGCTTCGCGTCCGGGGCGACGTCCGCCGTGTCGAGGACGAGCCGGTCGCCGCAGCGGCCCGGGACCGCCGGGGACGGGGCGCGGCCGAGGACGAGGTCGGCGGAGCCGCGGACGAAGGCCTGCGGGGTGCCGAGGTCGAGCCAGTAGGTGGAGTCGACCATGCCCTGGAGGTGCGCGCCGGCGGCGAGCAGGTCGGGGAAGGTCTCGCGTTCGACGGAGACCGGCCGGCCGGTGGGTATGGAGTCGATGACGGAGCGCCGGAACACGTACGCGCCCGCGTTGATCTGGTCGGTGACGATCTCCTCCGGCGTCTGCGGCTTCTCCAGGAACGCCGTCACGCGTCCGGTCCCGTCCGTCGGCACCAGGCCGAAGGCGCGCGGGTCCGCGACCCGGGTGAGGTGGAGGGAGACGTCCGCGCCGGAGTCGTCGTGGGTGGCGACGAGGGCCTGGATGTCGAGGCCGGTGAGGATGTCGCCGTTGAAGATGAGGACGGGGTCCTCGGGGCCGGAGTGGAGGCGCGAGGCGACGTTGCGTATCGCGCCGCCGGTGCCGAGCGGCTCCTCCTCGGTGACGTACTCGATGCTGAGGCCGAGGTCCGAGCCGTCGCCGAAGTACGGCTCGAAGACCTCGGCGAGGTACGAGGTGGCGAGGACGATGTGCTCGACGCCGGCGGCCCGGGCCCGGGCCAGCTGATGGGTGAGGAAGGGCACCCCGGCGGCCGGGACCATCGGCTTCGGGGTGCGGACGGTCAGGGGACGCAGCCGGGTGCCTTTGCCACCGACCAGGAGAATCGCTTCGGTCACCTGTCGTCTCTGCTTCCTGTTCGGGTCCGGTTCTCGCCGGACGGCGCGATGCGCGCGTCCGTACGATATGACCGGTCAGTTTATGCGGACGGTTGAGCGCCGCTCCGGTCAGTGCCGTCCCTGGTACTTCGCGGAGGCCGACCGCGCCGTGCCGAGCTTCCCGTAAAGACGTTTGCCGGGGCACTCGGTGGCGAAGCCGTCGCGGTGCCCGGAGATCACGTTGAGCTTGACCTTCGTGCCCTTCTTGAAGCGGTTCCCGCCGCCCGAGGTGAGCGTCGTCCTGCTCTTCGGGTTCGCCCCGAACAGCCCCAGCTTCCACGCCGTCAGGCGGGCGATGGCGGTGACGGCGGCGGCCGGCGGGTTGGTGCTGCCGTACGTGCCGAGGACGGCGATGCCCATGCTGTTGCCGTTGAAGCCCATGGTGTGGGCGCCCTGGACGGCCTTGGCGACGCCGCCCGCGCGGCCCTCGTAGATCGAGCCGCACTTGTCGACGGCGAAGTTGTAGCCGAGGTCCCGCCAGCGCAGGCTCTTCACGTGGTAGCGGTAGATGCCGCGCAGGACGGCGGGGGCGTCGCCGCACGTGTAGTTGTTGCCGGTGGCGCTGTGGTGCACGAAGGCCGCCTTGACCGTCTTGGTGTAGACGAACCCGGCCTCGCGCAGCCCCTCGTCGGCTCCCCAGCCCTTGCGGGTGACGATCTTCGGGCGGGCGCCGATGTACGGCTTGGCCTTGGCCGTCGCGGCCTCGGGGAGGGACGCGAGGGTCTGCGCCTGGCTCAGGGCGGGGATCGCGGACGTGCCGTACGGGGCGAGGTCGGCGTTCGCCGCCGCCGACTCGGCGGCCTGCTCGGCCGCGACCGCCGCCTTCTCCCCCGCCTGCTCGGACAGTTCGGTGGAGGACGTGTACGGGTCCGTGAACTGGATGTACGACATCGGGGTCGCCTCGCCGCCGTCCGCGCCGTCGGCGGCCGGCGCGTCCAGGACCCGGTCCGACGGGGCGCCGGCCGGTTCCCGGCCCGGGTCGACGAGTTCGAGGCGCAGGCCCGCGGGCAGTTCCCCGGCCGTCTCGCCCGCCTTCTCCGTCCCGGCCGTCTCGCCCGCCTTCTCCGTCCCGGCCGCCCCTGCCGTCCTGTCCATCCCGTCCGTCCTGTCCGCCTCCTCCGTCTCGCCCCGCTCGGGGCGGACCCGGACCTCGACGCCGTCCGAGTCGCCGACCCACAGCGGCGCGGTGGCGCCGCGCGGGGCGGCGGCGCGGTCCTCGGTGGTGCCGGGGTCGGCGCCGTGCTCGTCGTAGTGGGTCTCGACGTCCTGCCAGCGCGACCACGCGCCGTCCGCGGTGGCCCGGGTGCGGACCTGCACTGTGCCGTGCAGCGCGGTGCGGGCGTCGTCCCAGACCACGCCCACCAGCGAGAACGGCCGGACCTCACGCCGGGTCAGGCCCCGTTCGTCCGGGGCCGCCCGGCCGCCCGCGCGGTCGCGCGGCCCGTCGGGGGCCAGGGGTTCGAGCGGCAGCGACTGGGTCGAGCCCGCGAGGCCCGCGCCGGACGCGGCACGTGCGAGGGCGGGCACGGGCGCGGCGGCGGCCGGGGCCGGGGCCGTGAGGGAGAGCGGCAGCGCGAGGGCGGCGGCGCAGCCGACGGCGATCGAGGAGACGAGGGAGGCACGCATGCAGCGATCCTGAGCGGCCGGCCGGGCTTCCGCGCGGCGGGCGGCGGCGCGGGCGGCCGGTCTCCGGGTCCCCCGTACCGGTGGACCGCGTCACCGGTACGGGGGATGCGGCGCGGCGTCCGCGCGTACGCTTGCCCGCGTGAACGCCAGCGACCGCACCCCCGCCGACCTGCTGCGATCCGCGCTCGCCGCGGACCCGGCCCGCCCTTTGGTCACCTTCTACGACGACGCCACCGGTGAACGCGTGGAATTGTCCGTGGCCACGTTCGCCAATTGGGTGGCGAAAACCGCCAATCTGCTCCAGGGCGAACTGTCCGCCTCCCCCGGCGACCGGCTCGCGCTGCTGCTGCCCGCGCACTGGCAGACCGCCGTGTGGCTGCTCGCCTGCTCGTCGGTGGGCGTGACGGCCGAGATCGGCGGCGATCCGGCCGCCGCGGACTACGTGGTCGCGGGCCCCGACGGCCTGGAGGCGGGCCTGGCCTGCTCCGGCGACCGGATCGCGCTCTCCCTCGCGCCGCTGGGCCGCCGCTTCCCCGCGCCGCCCGCCGGTTACGCGGACTACGCGGTCGAGGTGCCGAGCCAGGGCGACCGGTTCACCCCGTTCGTCCCGGTCGACGCCGACGCGCCCGCCCTGGTCGTCGACGGTACGGAGCTGACGGGCGCCCGGCTCGTGGAGCGGGCCCGCGCGGACGCGGCGGAGCTGGGGGCGGCGGCGGCCGGCGCCCTCCGGGTGCTGTCGGGCCGTCCGTACGACAGCTGGGCCGGGCTCTCGGCCGGTCTGTACGCGCCGCTCGCGGCCGGCGGCTCGGTCGTGCTGTGCCGGAACCTGGACCAGCTGGCGCCGGAGAGTCTGGCGAAGCGCGGGGAGAGCGAGCGGGTCACCGTCCAGCTGACGGACTGACGCCCCGTCCGGGTGAGCCGCGCCGCCGCCCGTCCGCACCTCTGTTCCTCCCGTCACCCGCGCATCCACCCGCATGGCCCATCGACGCGCCGCGTACCCGCGTACCCGCGTAACCGGCGGGCGGGCGGGACATGATCGGCCGGTAGCGGAGTGCAGTCGTCCGCACAACCAAGCCGGGGAATCGTCCGTCTACTCCTGCATGACGACGGACTCCCGGCGCGCAGCGGACGCCATCGAGGACGGACTCAGACGTGACGGACAGCGCGGACACGCCCACGGGTACGGGCGGCGGACGCAAGCCGCGGCACTGGCTGCGCTGGACGGCGCTGGGGACGGCCGTGCTCGTGCTGGCCTCGGCCGGGGTGGGCTGGTGGCTCTACCGGAAGCTGAACGCCAACATCACGGCGGACACGGCCGCGGAGGCCGAGCTGCGGGCGTACGAGAAGGAGCGGCCGCCCGCGGAGGTGCGGGCGGCCCGCAACATCCTGCTGATCGGCTCGGACACGCGCGCGGGCGCCGGGAACGCGGAGTACGGGCGGGACAAGGGCACCGAGCGCTCCGACACGACGATCCTGCTGCACATCGCGGCGCACGGGTCGAGCGCGACGGCGGTGTCCGTGCCGCGCGACCTGATGGTGCGCGTGCCGAGCTGCGCGCGGCCGGACGCGACGCGGACGCAGCCGCAGTTCATCCAGTTCAACTGGGCTTTCGCGGTCGGCGGGACGGCCTGCACGATCCGCACCCTGGAGAAGCTGACCGGCATCCGGATCGACCATCACGTGGTCGTCGACTTCCAGGGCTTCAAGAAGATGGTCGACGCCGTCGACGGGGTGACGGTCTGCCTGAAGGAGCCGATCGACGACCGCGACGCGAAACTGCGGCTGCCGGCCGGCCGGCGGCTCCTGCACGGCGAGCAGGCGCTCGGCTTCGTCCGGGCGCGCAAATCGCTGGGCGACGGCAGCGACACCGAGCGGATGGACCGGCAGCAGCAGTTCCTGGCCGCCCTGGTCGACAAGGTGCAGAGCGACGGCGTGCTGCTCAATCCGGCCAAGCTGTATCCGGTGCTGGACGCGGCCACCAGATCGCTGACCACCGATCCGGGGCTGGCCTCGCTGCGCGATCTGTACGGCCTGTCGCGTTCGATGCGGGCGGTGGAGACCGAGCGGGTGCAGTTCCTGACGGTGCCGCGGCAGCCGTACACGGCCGACGCCAACCGGGACCAGCTCGTGCAGCCCGCGGCGGACCGGCTCTTCGCGCGGCTGCGCGCCGATCTGCCGGTGGCCGTCCACCCGGGCACCACCGAGAACGCGACGGGGAACGGGACCGGAAACGGCACCGGAAACGGTGCCGAGGACGGCCCCGACATCCCGTCGGACCCGTCCGCGACGCCCTCCTTCACGGGCCGCAACGCGGCTCAAAGCTGCTGACTGGGCAAAGAAGCAGCCAAGGGGAAGGCCGTATCGGATGAGGTTTGGGCAGATTGCCCGAGTGTAAGCAAGGTGGAATTTGTCACGCACGTCGCCCGGCGCTGAACTGGCCGGATAGTGTGACGCGACCCGCGTGCTGCGACCGATCGGTCGGGCACGCGATGGACCGTGGACCGAGCGCCCGAGGGGGAGGCGTCTCGCGTGGCACCGACGGAGGACTCAGGAAACCGTGGACTCGCACAGCCGTGGAGGGGCGGAGGGAATCGACCCCGCCGACCAGTGGGTCCTCAACCCGCAGACCGGTAACTACGAACTGCGACTGGACAGCTCCGCTGAGCAGTCGGGCCCGGCCGGACCGGCCCGCCCGCGCCGTTCGGCGCCGCGTGGCGCCACCCCGCCCGGACAGCGCCCGCGCCCGTCCGAGCAGGGCGGCGACCGCATTCCCGAGCAGCTCTCCGACCGTGGCTCCGAGCGCGGCCGGGGCGGCGAGCGCCGGGGGGCCGAGCGCGGGACCGGACGGAGCGCCGAGCGCGGTACCGGGCGTTCCGCCGGCCGCGGTGCCGGCGAGCGGACCCGTGAGGCCGACCCGGCCGCGAACCCGACCGTCCCCGGGCAGCGCCGCCGTCGCGCGGCCGAGCCCGCGGGCGGCCGGCAGGCCGCCGCGGCCCGCCGCAAGCGCCGCCCCGGCACGTCCCGCAAGAAGAAGGTCCTGCTGTGGACCGGCGGCACGATGGCCTTCGTCCTGGTGGGCGGCGCCGCCGGCGCGTACGCGCTGTACAACCACTTCAACGGCAACATCAACACCATCGAGGTGGCGGGCGGCACCACCGAGGGCTTCCAGGACGGCAAGCCCTTCAACATCCTCCTCATCGGCACCGACAAGCGGACTGGCAAGGGCAACGCGGGCTACGGCGACAAGAACAGCCCCGGCCACGCGGACACCACGATCCTCTTCCACGTCTCCGAGGACCGGACGAACGCCACGGCGATGTCCATCCCCCGGGACCTGGTCACCGACATCCCGGAGTGCGAGTCCAAGCTGCCCGACGGCAGCGTCAAGACGATCCCCGGACAGAGCGCGGTCCGCTTCAACACCAGCCTCGGCCAGGACGAACGCGACCCGGGCTGCACCATGCGGACCGTCAAGGCGCTCACCGGCGTCACCGTCAACCACTTCATGATGGCGGACTTCAACGCCGTCAAGGAGATGACGACGGCTGTCGGCGGCGTGAAGGTCTGTCTGGCCAAGCCGGTCGACGACCCGAAGTCGCATCTCAAGCTGCCGCAGGGCGAGTCCACGATCGAGGGCGAGCAGGCCCTCGCCTTCGTCCGCACCCGGCACAGCTTCGGCAACGAGAGCGACCTGGACCGCATCAAGGTCCAGCAGCAGTTCCTGAGTTCGATGATCCGCGAGATGAAGTCGAGCGACACGCTCACCTCGCCGACCAAGCTGTACGACCTCGCCGACGCGGCCACCAAGGCCCTCACCGTCGACAGCGGCATAGGCACGATCGGCAAGCTGAAGTCCCTCGCGGGCGAGCTGGCCAAGATCGATCCAAAGAACATCACCTTCACCACGCTGCCGGTCATCGACAACCCGGCGGAGCCGCGTCCGGTCACGGTCGTACCCGACCCGACCAAGGCGCCCCGGCTGTTCTCGATGCTGCAGTCCGACACCTCGCTCACCGAGGTGAAGAAGAAGGAGCAGGACGCCAAGAACGCGAAGGCGAAGGAGCAGGCCAAGCTTCTGGAGGGGGCGCGTTCCACACCGCGCGAGGTCCGGGTCGACGTCTACAACGGCAGCGGCTTCCAGGGCGCGGCGCAGTCCACGATCAACTGGCTCCAGAACGAACACGGCGTGACGCGGTCGACCAACAAGTCCAACGCCCCCGAGAAGGCCGCGAAGACCACGCTCACGTACGCACCGAACCAGGCCGCCCAGGCCCGCGAACTCGCGGATCTGATGGGCCTGCCCGCCACGGCACTCAAGCCGGGCACGGAGGACGCGGGGGCTCTGGTGCCCATGACGCTCGTCCTCGGATCCGATTTCAAGGGCGCGGGGGTGCCCCTCACCGGTCCGGCGAAGGCGCCGGAAGGTGCGCAGACGGCAGACAAACAGGTGTGCGCCAAGTAGTCGGACCGCAACCGTCTTTGAGGGACGGACGGCCGTCGGCCTGGGGCCACATCTGATGTGACGAGGGAGACCTGGGGTGGGACAGAGCAGCGTGCGCAGGGAGGGGACGCGGAAACGCGCCCCGCACGCCCGTGGTGCGGAGTGGGACGACCGCGCGTACGAGGAGGGGGACGACGACACCGGTCCGGGCGGACGCCCGGGCGGCGGCGTACCCCGCTCCCGTCGTGCGGGCGGCGGCGGTTCGCGTGACGGCGGAAACGGTGACGGCGGTGGCGGTGGCGGCCGGTCGGGGCACCGGCGCGGCCGGCCGCAGCGGCGTGCCAAGAAGTCCGGCAAGCGCCGGATATTCCGCTGGATCGCCATCACACTGGCGGTGCTGATACTCGGTACCGGCGGCGCCGGTTACCTCTACTACCAGCACCTCAACAACAACCTCCGGGGCGGCAGCCGCGCCGGCGGCGAGAGCGGGGTGAAGAAGGCCGCGCCGAACGCGCTCGGCGACACCCCGCTGAACATCCTCATGATCGGCTCCGACGACCGGTCGAAGAGCGCGAACGTGGCGCTGGGCGGCGGCAAGAACGAGCGGGACCGCAAGCCGCTGGCCGACGTACAGATGCTGCTGCACATCTCGGCGGACCGGCAGAACGCGTCGATCGTCTCGATCCCGCGCGACACCGTCGTCCCGATCCCGGAGTGCAAGGACACCGACGGCAAGGTGTACGCGGCGACGACGACCCGGCCCATCAACGAGACGCTGAGCCGCGGCGGCCCCGGCTGCACCCTCACCACCTGGGAGAAGCTGACCGGCGTCTACGTCGACCACTGGATGATGGTCGACTTCGCCGGTGTCGTGTCCATGGCCGACGAGGTCGGCGGTGTCCCGGTCTGCGTGAAGACCGGCGTGTACGACAAGTCGACCGCCCAGCAGAAGGGCGGCTCCGGTCTGAAGCTGACCAAGGGCACGACGGACGTGAAGGGCGAGCAGGCGCTGCAGTGGCTGCGTACCCGGCACGCGTTCGGCAGCGACCAGAACCGGGCCAAGGCCCAGCACATGTACATGAACGGCATGATGAAGAAGCTCCAGGAGCAGAACGCCTGGACCGACACCGGCCGGCTCATGGGGCTCGCGGAGACCGCCACCGACGCCCTCGCGGTTTCCGACGAGATCAAGTCAGTGTCGAGGCTCTTCGATCTGTCGATGCAGTTCAAGAACGTGAAGCTGGACCGGCTCAGCACGACCACCGTCCCGACCGTCCCCTACCCGGGCAACCCGAACGCCTGGCTGTCGCTGAAGACCTCGGCCGCCGACAAGATGTGGTCGATGATCCGCGAGGACGTGGCCTTCGACAAGAACGGCGGCCCGAAGAAACCGAAGGACGGCGCGGACGCGTCCCAGAAGCCGAAGGCCACCGCCGAGGCGGCCGGCTCCTTCCCGGTGACGGTCGTCAACGGCACCGACGGCGACGGCCAGCCGCCTAAGGAGGGCCGGGCCTCGGAGCTGGCGAAGATCCTCCAGGGCAAGGGCTTCACCCGGGCCGCCGCCACCGGTGAGGGCGAGGGCAGCAAGGACACCGCGGTCCTCTACCCGAAGGCGAGCGGCGACCAGGGCAAGGCGAACGCCGAGTCCGTGGCGACGGCCCTGGGCCTGCCCCTCTCGGCCGTCCACGCCGACGCGAAGGGCACGGGCGTCACGCTCGTCGTCGGCTCCGACTGGCGCCAGGGCAGCGTCTACAAGAAGCCGGAGATCGCCGACGGCGACCTGCCGGAGGGCGCGGACGACAAGACGGACTGCATGGACGTCTACGACGTCTACCAGTGGGACGGGAAGAGCTGACACTCACCGGCTGAGGTACGGACGGCGACGGCCGGGTCCCTGGGAGGGGATCCGGCCGTCGCCGTTCGTACGGGGTGTGTTGTACCGGGCCGGGTCAGACCGTCTCGGTCCGCACCGCCGGGCGCTTGCTCGCGATGACCTTCTTCGCGAGCGCGCGCGGGCTGGTCAGGAAGCCGAAGCCCCACGACATGTGCATGGTCGCGAGCGCCACCGGGATCCGCAGCCGGGCCTTCAGGGGCAGGCCCTTGCCCGCCGGTATCGAGCCCGCGGTGATCGCCGCGAGGTAGCCCGCCGGGATCACGAAGCCGACCGGGGTGAGCGTCGCGCCCACGACGACGCCGGCGGCGATCGCGCAGACGGCGGCCGGCGGGGCGAGGTAGCGCAGGTTGATGGAGCCCTCGTGGTAGCGGGCGACCACGTGCCGCCAGCGGCCGTAGTCCTTGTACTGCTTGGCAAGGGCGCGCACCGACGGCCGCGGCCGGTACTGCACCCGCAGCTCCGGCGAGAACCAGATCAGGCCGCCGGCCTCGCGGATGCGGAAGTTCAGCTCCCAGTCCTGGGCGCGGATGAACTCGACGTTGTACCCGCCCTGCCGCTCCAGCGCCTCGCGCCGGAACACGCCCAGGTAGACCGTCTCCGCCGGGCCCGCCTCGCCGCCGGTGTGGAAGGCGGCGTTGCCGACGCCGATCTTCGAGGTCATCGCGGCGGCGACCGCGTCCTCCCAGGCGTTCTCGCCCTCGGCGTGCATGATGCCGCCGACGTTCATCGCGCCGGTCTCCTCCAGGAGGCGGACGGCGGTCGCGATGTAGTTCGGCGACAGCATGCCGTGGCCGTCGACCCGGACCACGATGGGGTGGCGGGACGCCTTGATCGCGGCGTTGAGCGCGGCGGGGGTGCGGCCCGTGGGGTTCGGCACGGTGAGGATCCTGGCGCGGTTATTGGACGCAGTCTCCCGTACGAGCTCGGCGGCGATCTCGTCGGTACGGTCCGTGGACGGGCCGAGCGCGATCACCACCTCCATCTCGCCGTCGTACTCCTGCGCCAGGATGTGGCGGACCGAGTTGCGCAGGTGCCGCTCCTCGTTGAGGACCGGCATGATCACGGAAACGGGGGGATTGGCGTTCATCGCCAGCCACGTTACCGCGAACGGGGGACACGGGTCGCGCGCCGCCGGGTCGCTGCCCGGTGGCCCTCGCCGCAGGGGCCTACGGTGCTGACGATCCGCTTGTCGTACCAACGGAGGTGTCCCCCGGTGCCCACTCCGCCCCGTCCGACCCGGTCCGCAGCCCGCCCCGCACCGGTCCGCCGGCCAGGGCCACGAGGGCGGCGGGGACGGCGCGGGCGTACGGGGAGGCGGGGGCGGCCGGCCTGGGGGACGCGGGTGGCGACCACGCTCTCGGTGGCGGTCCTGGCCGCCGGGGGGCTCGGGCACGCGCTGGTCACCGGCCTGGACACCGGGATCACCCGGGTCGATCCGTTCAAGGACATGAAGAACCGTCCGCAGGGCGGGCACGGGCTGAACGTCCTGCTCGTCGGCACCGACGAACGCGACCGGATCACCCCCGAGGAGAAGCGGGAGTTCCGGCTCGGCGGCGAGCCCTGCCACTGCACCGACACCGTCATGCTCGTGCACCTCTCCGAGGACCGGGACCGGGCGAGTGTCGTGTCCCTGCCGCGCGACTCGTACGCCGAGATGCCCGAGCACACCGACCTCACCACCGGCCGGACCCACCACGCGCACCCGGTCAAACTGAACGCCGCGTACGCGGAGGGCGGGCCGGGGCTGACCGTGCGGACCGTGGAGTCGATGACCGGCGTGAAGATCGACCACTACCTGGAGGTCGACTTCACCAGCTTCATGCGGACCGTCGACGCCGTCGGCGGGGTGCAGATCTGCACCACCACGCCGATGAAGGACGCGTACACCGGCATCGACCTGACGGCCGGACCGCACGACCTGGACGGCGGGCAGGCGCTGCAGTACGTGCGCTCCCGCCATGTCGACGGGGCTTCCGACCTGGGGCGGATGGAGCGCCAGCAGAAGTTCCTCGCGGCACTCGTCGACCGGGTGACCAGCGGCGGGGTGCTGCTGAACCCGGTGCGGTTCCGGGAGGTCGCCACCACCATGCTCGGCTCCGTCCGGGCCGACCAGGGCTTCGGTACGGAGCAGCTGCTCACGCTCGCGAAGGCGATGCGCGGCTTCACCCCGGCGTCGTCGGAGTTCGCGTCCGTACCGCTCGGCGACACCGCTTTCCAGGTCAAGGGCATCGGCTCGACCGTGAAGTGGGACGCGGCGAAGGCCCAGAAACTCTTCCAGTCGCTGCGCGACGACCACCCGCTCGCGCCCGCGACGCCGGTGGCCGCCCCCAAGGCCAAGGTGGAGGAGGACGAGAAGGGCCCGCGCCCCGTGGACGTGGAGGTCGCGCCCGCCACCGTCCGCGTCCAGGTCTACAACGGCACCCACACCGCCGGCCTCGGCGGCCGCGTCGACGCGGCCCTGCGCCACGCCGGCTTCGACACGACCCGCAGCCCGCAGACGCAGAAGACCCAGAACCACGCCACGACCGTCGTCGCCTACGACCCGAACTGGGACCGCTCGGCCCGCACCCTCGCCGCCGCCCTCCCGGGCGCGACCCTGAAGGCCGTCCCGGACCAGGGCGCCACGCTCCAGGTCACGGTCGGCGCGGACTACCAGGGCGTCACCCCGGTCCACGCCCGCGACCGACAGGCCGGCCCGTTCGACGCCCTGCGCGGCGACCAGGTCGTCTGCCCCTGACGCTGACGCCCCCCGTACGGCCCTGAGGGCTGCACGGGGGGCGTCTTCGTCGTTCCGTCCGCTGCGGCGCGTCAGGCGGCGAACCGGCCGCCCTTGACGCCCGCCATGAACGACGAGAACGCGCCGGCCGAGACGTCCAGCACCGGGCCGTCGACAATCTTCGAGTCACGGACGGGGACGATGCCCCGCGAGGCGACGAGGTTCGTGGCGACCTCGATGCACTGGCCACCGGTGTCGCTGTAGGAGGACTTGAACCACTGCGGGTGTTCGGTCGTCACAAGTAGTCCTTTCGCACTTCTTCAATCATGGCCACCGAAGCCTTATGAGGAAGCGCTTCGGCCTGTAGCTGATGGTAGGACGTCAACAGGGGCCATACAGCCAGTGGTTCACGCTCAAGATGCCCGCGGGCCTGCGACTCCGCGTACGCGAGAACAGTCATGTCCGGCAGCGTCAGCAGGTAGACGGGCAGGTACAGAGTGTGCCGCTCGCCTATGTCGAAGGTGGCGATCTGGAGCTGGTGGTTCGGCTGTTCGGCGAACTCCAGCAGCCGATCAAGTTGCGCGCCCATGACCCCCGGGCCACCCACCCGCTTGCGGATACAGCTCTCGTCCAACACGATCATCACCGTTGGAGGGTTGGGCCGTACCAGCGCGGCCTGCCGCTCTTCCAGAAACGCGACAAGCTCCTCGGCCTGGTCAGGCGACATGACACCCCGCCGCACCTTGCTGTCCGCCAGACACCGGGCGTACCCGGGCGTCTGCAGCAGGCCCGGAATCAGTCCGATGTCGAACAGCCGCAGCTCAGCGGCTCGCCCTTCATGCTCCACATACTCGGGGAAGCCCTCCAGAAGGGACGCCTGCCGCATCTCACGCCAGGCCCGCTCAAACGCATCACCGGTCCCCAGCGCGATGTCGACCCGCTTCGAGAACTTCAAAGAAGGTAGCTTGCGCCCATTTTCGACCTGCGAAATATGCGGCCCGGAATATCCCACTTGGACGCCGAGCTCAACCTGCGACAGCCCCTGCTCCTCGCGCGTCCTGCGCAAACGCGCCCCATACGCCGCCTGCGGCGAGGCGTCTGGGTTGAGTTCGTTCTTGTTGGCCAACTTACCTGCCTTTCCTAGGAACTTGCAGGACATCCGACTGTAGGCCACGCTGGCGACTCCCGGTAGCGAAATCGCTACAGACAGGAACGGAGCGCTCGAACACGGCACCCGTTCTTGACTGGCGTGCTCGCCAACGGGTCCGCCTGACCTCGGATGTTCGTACCGAAGTTGCCGCCGAGCCAGCGGAAAATCCCGACCCGGACGAGTGACGCCCGCTGGTCGGACCTGTCGCAGTACAGCGAGGGGATGGTGATCCGTGTCAAACGAACCCGACAAGCGGACGCCGGCTGTGGGCCGGTACGCGCTCGACACCAGCGGCACCCCACCGCGCGCCGATCTGGTGACGCGCTGCACCGAGGACCGCACGGCCATACACCGCCCGGATGACGGCAGGGGGTGCTGCTCCCCGCCGACCGGCACCCCGAACACGCTCATGCTCGGAGGCGAAGCCGAATCGGTCTCCCACGCCCGTAAGTTCGCCGACGCCTACGTACGCGAGAAGTCTCCGGCCGCCTCCGGTGCACACCTTGACGACGTCGTCTTGGTGACGAGCGAGTTGGTTACCAACTCGGTCCGGTACGGCACCGAGCCGGGCGACCAGATCCTGATCGCCCTCCACGCAGACGACAAGCGGACCCGTATCGAGGTCCACGACCCCGTGCGCCGAACGCCGCGCAGCCAGCCCGAATCCGTCGAACGCGAGCGCGGGCGCGGCCTGTTCATCGTCGACGCGGTGTGCATGGGCCTATGGGGCTGCCAGGACCGCCCCTTCGGGAAGTTCGTGTGGGCGGAGGTCCCGTGCTGACCGTCCGGCCGGTCTCCGCTGCCGGGTCAGCCGAGGTAGGGCTGCTCGCGTCGTTCCATGAAGTGCCTGAGCCTGAGCCGCTGCGTGTGGTGCATCGGCAGGTGGTCCAGCTCGTCCGGCCGCACGAAGCGCAGCTCCGTCGACTCGTCGGAGATGGCCAGTTCTCCGCCGACGATCCGCGCGGTGAAGCAGACGTTGAACTGCCGGCGCACCTCGCCGTCCGTGTAGGCGATGATGTGCCTCGGGTCGGTGTACGTGCCGACCAGGCCCGTGATCTCCACGTCCAGGCCGGTCTCTTCCCTGACCTCGCGGACGGCCGTGCCGGGAAGCGAGTCGGTGAGGTCCATGCCCCCGCCGGGCAGGGCCCACAGGTCGTTGTCACGTCGCCGCTGGAGCAGGATGCGCCCCTGCTCGTCGGTGACGACGGCCGAAGCCGCGACGACCATGCTGTTCGGCTGCGGCGCGTTCGGGTCGTCGTAGTACTCGGTCCGCGCCATGGTCACCTCTCGTGCCGTACGGGCGTCGCCGTGGACCACACCGCGTCGAAGCTCTCGGCGTAGGTGTCGAACATGCCGCCCTCGCCGCTCCGCCGAAGATGCCACACCGGGGCCCGGTACGCGGTGACCCCCCAGACATGCGCATTGACCAGCACGTGGTCACTCCGGCGGGCACGCACCGCACACAGCGACACCCACAAGGGAGCACCCATGGGATGGGGAACGGGCAAGGGTGGCAGTGGCGGCGAGGGGAAGCACTCCGGAGGCAAGGACCCGGGGACCTCCAAGCCGTCGTCGGACACGAAGTCGCCCCGGCCCGAGCCGAAGCACAAGAAGAACACGTGAGGCTGTGGTGACGAACCGCGAGGTGGCCGAGCAGATCGCGATGCGTGGTCTGCTCGGCGAAGTGAACGCGGAGCTCGGTGAGCCGCTGACCCCCGCCTGGGAGGAAGCGTTCTGGACGGTGCCCCGGCACCGGTTCCTGCCGGATCGGGTGTGGCTCGGGGCCGGCCTGGACCCGTGTGACAGGAACGCGGACCCCGGCAGGTGGCTGAGCGCGGCCTACGCCGACGACTCGGTGGTGACGCAGATCAACGACGGCCGCGACCCCGGCGAAGCCGAGTCGTGGCCCTCGTCGTCGGCCTCGGCACCCTCGATCGTGTTCCGCATGCTCGACATGCTGGACGTGCAGGCCGGGCACCGGGTGCTGGAAGTGGGCACGGGTACCGGATGGAACGCCGGCCTCCTCACCCACCGTGTGGGCGCTGAGGACGTGACGACGATCGAGGTGGATCCCGTTCTCGCCGCGCAGGCCGCGCTGAACCTGAAGAACGCGGGTCTGGAGCCGAAGCTGATCGGCGGCGACGGCGCGGCCGGTTACGCGGCCTCGGCTCCGTACGACCGGATCATCGCCACCTGCTCCGTGCGTGAGGTGCCCCGCACCTGGGTGGAACAGACCCGCCCGGGTGGAGTGATCCTCACGCCGTGGGAGAGTCCGTGGGCCTGCTACGGGCTGGTGCGCCTGGTCGTGAACCCCGAAGGACTGGCCTCGGGCCGGTTCCACCCGCACTCGGCGTTCATGCTGATCCGCAACCAGCGCACGGACCTGCGGATCTTCCGGGACGTGGTGCGTGAGGACCACATGCCCGACGAGTCCTCGACCGATCTCTCTCCCTGGGCGGTCGCGGGGGACGACTGGTCGGCCCGGTTCGCCGTCGGGCTCCGGACACGTGACGTGTGGAGCACCTGGCACGACGACCCCGACGTGGACGGCGTGGCGGCACGGCTCTGGCTGGCCACGACGGACGCCACGTCCTGGGCCGCGGTCGACTGGGACGGCCGGGACGACGAACGGTTCACCGTGTGGGAGTACGGCCCCCGTCTGCTCTGGAGCGAGGTGAAGGCGGCACACTCCTGGTGGCTGAAAGCAGACAGGCCGGGCCCGGAACGCTTCGGGCTGACGGTGGCTGCCGACGGGGCTCACAGGCCCTGGCTCGACCGGCCCGACCACATGGTGCCCACCACAGTCTGACCTGCGGCGCCGAACGACCGGACTGTTCCTGAGCGCGGAAGGGTCAGTCCTCTATGCCGTCGGCCGCGCGCTGGTCGCGGAGTTCCTTGATCGCGCGGCGGCGGGCCAGGCGGTGGGTGCGGCGGATCTGGGCCTCCTGGTAGCGGCGCTTGTCGCGCTCGGTCTCCGGGATCACCGGCGGCACCGGGCGCGGCTTGCCGTCGCCGTCGACGGCGGCGAAGACGAGGTAGGCGGTGCCGACCTGGGTGGCGGGCGTGGACTCGTTCCAGCGCTCGGCCATGACCCGGACGCCGACCTCCATGGAGGACCGGCCGGTCCAGTTGACCTGGGCCTTCACATGCAACAGGTCGCCGACCCGGACCGGCTCCAGGAAGGCCATCTCGTCCATGGAGGCGGTGACGGCCGGACCGCCCGAGTGCCGGCCCGCGACCGCGCCCGCCGCGTCGTCCACCAGCTTCATGATCACGCCGCCGTGCACCGTACCCAGGAGGTTGGTGTCGTGCGCGGTCATGATGTGGCTGAGGGTGGTGCGGGAAGCCGAGGTCGGCTTGCCGGGGATGTCGCCCTGATCTGTCATGCCCTCTACCTTATGCCCCGGAGCGACGCGCCCCGCTTTGCATCAGCTTGGCAACAGCGGTCGTCCGATCCCGCACCCACCCTGTCGGGGCGCGTCACCCGGACGGCAGACTGACCGTATGAATGACTGGCCCGACGGATGGACCGAGGACCGCGGACACGGCCGCGGCAGCGCGAACGGACAGCCCGAGGGGGCCCGTCGGATGCGCCATGTCCAGCGTCCGCAGGTCCCGCCGCAGCCGCCCCAGGGCGGTCGTGGCCAGGGCTACGACCAGGGGTACCCGCAGAGCTACACCGACGCCCGGGGCACCGGATACGACTCCGGCTACAACTCCGGCCAGGTCTACGGCGGCCATCAGGCCGGCGGACACGGCGGCGGGAACGGGACCGTGCCGCCGCAGTACGATCCGCGCGGGGCGGGCGGCGGCCGACCGCCGGGCCCGCCGGTGGACTGGCGCAAGCGGATCAAGGTCGGCTCGATCGTCGCGCTCGTCGTGATCGTCGGCTGGAGCGCCGGCACGTACGCCTGGGCCAGCTCCCGGATGCGCAACGAGGTCGACCTCTCCAAGGTCATCGAGCGCCCGGAAGAGGGCGACTGCACGACGTATCTGATCGTCGGCTCCGACAGCCGCGAGGGCATGTCGGCCGAGGACAAGAAGAAGCTGCACACCGGTTCCGCCGAGGGCAAGCGGACCGACTCGATGATGATCCTCGCGGCCTGCTCCAGCGGCAACACGATGGTCTCGCTGCCCCGTGACTCGTGGGTGACGATCCCGTCCTTCGTCGGCTCGGAGTCCGGCAAGAAGTACGGCGAGCGCGGCGGCTCCAAGCTGAACGCGGCGTACGCGATGGACGGCCCCGAGCTGCTCGTCCGTACCGTCGAGTACAACACCGGCCTGCGCATCGACCACTACGCGGAGATCGGCTTCGCCGGCTTCGCGAACATCGTGGACGCGCTCGGCGGTGTCGAGCTGAACATCGAGAAGGGCTTCAAGGACAAGAAGTCCGGCGCCGACTTCCAGGCCGGCACCCAGACCCTCAACGGCGAGCAGGCGCTGGCCTTCGTCCGTACCCGCTACGCCTTCGCCCAGTCCGACCTCCAGCGGACGAAGAACCAGCAGAAGTTCCTGTCCGCGCTGGCCAACCAGGCGGCGACGCCGGGCACGATCCTCAACCCGTTCGCGCTGTACCCGACGCTGGGCGCGGGCCTGGACACCCTCATCGTCGACAAGGACATGTCCCTGTACGACCTGGGGAAGATGTTCTTCGCGATGAAGGGCATCAGCGGCGGTGACGGCAAGTCGATGAACATGCCGCTGAGCGGCGCCGGCGCGCCGCAGAACTCGCTGCGCTGGGACATGCCCAAGGTGAAGCAGCTGGTCAAGGAGATCCAGAACGACGAGCCGGTGACGGTCACCGCCGACCGCTGATCCTCCCTGAACACGCGAGGAGCCCCCGAACCTCAGGCACGAGGCCGGGGGCTCCTTCGTCCTTACGGGAGGTTGCGGGCCATGACGATGCGCTGGACCTGGTTTGTGCCTTCGTAGATCTGGGTGATCTTGGCGTCGCGCATCATGCGCTCGACGGGGTAGTCGCGGGTGTAGCCGTAGCCGCCGAGGAGCTGGACGGC
>NZ_JBEYHT010000075.1:0-35761 GCF_040635425.1 Streptomyces laurentii
TCGTCCCGGTGGGGAGATCGTGCGGAGTTGAGGTGCCGCTCAAGGCGGCGGGATGGTTGCCGGGGACCGTACCGGCTCCGTGGCAACTCGGAGAACCTTACGCATCCATGAAGGTCGTGTCAAGGCGCCTCCAGGACGGGCCCCCACGGCCGGCCCGCCGGAAGCGAGAGTGGCCCGCACCCCTGAAGGTGCGAGCCACTCTCGTACGTACGGAACCGCGAGATCAGCGGGATCAGCCTTCGCTGACGCCCAGCTTCTCCAGGATCAGGTCCTTGACCTTCGCCGCGTCGGCCTGGCCTCGGGTGGCCTTCATGACCGCGCCGACCAGGGCACCGACCGCGGCGACCTTGCCGCCGCGGATCTTGTCGGCGATGCCCGCGTTGCCCGCGATGGCCTCGTCGACCGCCGCGCCGAGCGCGCTGTCGTCGGAGACGACCTTCAGGCCGCGCTTCTCGACGACCTCGTCCGGGGTGCCCTCGCCCGCGAGAACGCCTTCGATGACCTGACGGGCCAGCTTGTCGTTCAGGTCGCCGCCGGCGACCAGGGCGGAGACCCGGGCGACGTCCGCCGGGGTGATCGGCAGCTCGTCGAGGGAGACGCCGCGCTCGTTGGCGTTGCGGGCCAGCTCGCCCATCCACCACTTGCGGGCCGAAGCCGCGTCCGCGCCCGCCTCGATCGTGGCCGCGATCGGGTCGACCGCGCCCGCGTTGAGGATGGACTGCATCTCCAGCTCGCCGAGGCCCCACTCCTCGCGCAGCCGGTTCCGGCGTACGCGCGGCAGCTCGGGAAGCCCCTTGCGGAGCTCCTCGACCCACTCGCGGGCGGGAGCGATCGGCACCAGGTCCGGCTCGGGGAAGTAGCGGTAGTCCTCGGCGTTGTCCTTGATGCGGCCCGAGGTGGTGGAGCCGTCGTCCTCGTGGAAGTGACGGGTCTCCTGGAGGATCGTGCCGCCGGACTCCAGGACCGCCGCGTGGCGCTGGATCTCGAAGCGCGCCGCCCGCTCGACGGAGCGCAGCGAGTTGACGTTCTTCGTCTCCGAGCGGGTGCCGAAGCGCTCGGCGCCCTTCTTCATCAGCGACAGGTTGACGTCGCAGCGCATCTGGCCCTTGTCCATGCGCGCCTCGGAGACGCCCAGGGCACGGATCAGCTCGCGCAGCTCCGCCACGTACGCCTTGGCGACCTCGGGGGCCCGCTCGCCCGCGCCGACGATCGGCTTGGTGACGATCTCGATGAGCGGGATGCCGGCCCGGTTGTAGTCGAGCAGCGAGTGCGAGGCGCCGTGGATGCGGCCGGTCGCGCCACCCACGTGGGTGGACTTGCCGGTGTCCTCCTCCATGTGGGCGCGCTCGATCTCCACGCGGAAGACCTCGCCGTCCTCCAGCTGGACGTCCAGGTAGCCGTCGAAGGCGATGGGCTCGTCGTACTGGGAGGTCTGGAAGTTCTTCGGCATGTCCGGATAGAAGTAGTTCTTCCGGGCGAAGCGGCACCACTCGGCGATCGAGCAGTTCAGCGCGAGGCCGATCTTGATCGCGGACTCGACGCCGATCTCGTTGACGACCGGCAGCGCGCCGGGCAGGCCGAGGCAGGTCGGGCAGGTCTGCGCGTTGGCGTCCTGGCCCAGCTCGGTCGAGCAGCCGCAGAACATCTTGGTCTTCGTGCCGAGCTCGACATGGACCTCCAGGCCCATGACGGGGTCGTACTCGGCGAGGGCCGCCTCGTACGACAGCAGTTCAGTGACAGTCACGGTGGAACTTCCCTCTCAGCCCAGCAGGACGTCGTCGTCGCCGAGGCGCTTCAGCTCGCGGTACAGGATCGCGAGGCCGGTGACGATGGCGGCGGCGGACACGACGGCGTCGATGAGCTTCAGCGTGTCGTGGTCCGCGCGCGCCTTCTTGACCTGCTTGGCCACGGCGACGGCACCGAACGCGGTGGTGCCCATGGACAGGTACGTACCGGTCTTGGACTTCTTGAAGCCCTTGGCCTTCTGCAGTGCACTGGTCACAGCGACGGAGCCTCCTCAAGCAGCGGGTGACCCCACTTTTCCACGAAGGCGGCCTCGACGGCGGCACCGACCTTGTAGAGGCGGTCGTCCTTCAGGGCGGGGGCGATGATCTGCAGGCCGACCGGCAGACCGTCCTCCGGCGCCAGGCCGCACGGGAGCGACATGGCGGCGTTGCCGGCCAGGTTGGTCGGAATGGTGCACAGGTCCGCGAGGTACATCGCCATCGGGTCGTCGGCGCGCTCGCCGATCGGGAAGGCGGTGGTCGGGGTCGTCGGGGAGACGAGCACGTCGACCTGCTCGAACGCCTTCTCGAACTCGCGGGTGATGAGGGTACGGACCTTCTGGGCCGAGCCGAACCACGCGTCGTAGTAGCCGGAGCTGAGCGCGTACGTACCGAGGATGATGCGGCGCTTGACCTCGTCGCCGAAGCCGGCCTCACGGGTCAGCGCGGTGACGTCCTCGGCGGACCGGGTGCCGTCGTCGCCGGCGCGCAGGCCGTAGCGCAGACCGTCGAAGCGGGCCAGGTTGGAGGAGCACTCGGACGGCGCGATCAGGTAGTACGCGGAGAGCGCGAGGTCGAAGGTGGGGCAGTCCACCTCGACGACCTCGGCGCCCAGCGACTTCAGCAGCTCGACGGACTCGTCGAAGCGCTGCACGACACCGGCCTGGTAGCCCTCGCCGCGGAACTGCTTGACGACACCGATCCGCATGCCGGCGACCGAGCCGTTGCGGGCGGCCTCGACGACCGGCGGGACCGGGGCGTCGATGGAGGTCGAGTCGAGCGGGTCGTGGCCGGCGATGGCCTCGTGCAGCAGGGCCGCGTCGAGGACCGTACGGGCACACGGGCCGCCCTGGTCGAGCGAGGAGGAGAAGGCGACCATGCCGTAGCGGGAGACCGCGCCGTACGTCGGCTTGACGCCGACGGTGCCGGTGACGGCGGCGGGCTGGCGGATGGAACCGCCGGTGTCCGTGCCGATGGCGAGCGGGGCCTCGTACGAGGCGATGGCGGCCGAGGAGCCGCCGCCGGAGCCACCGGGGATCCGGGTCAGGTCCCAGGGGTTGCCGGTCGGGCCGTACGCGCTGTTCTCCGTGGAGGAGCCCATCGCGAACTCGTCCATGTTGGTCTTGCCCAGGATGACCACGTCCGCGGCCTTCAGGTTCTTGACCAGCGTGGCGTCGTACGGAGGGATCCAGCCCTCCAGCATCTTCGAGCCGACCGTCGTGGGCACGCCCTTGGTCGTGAAGATGTCCTTGAGCGCGAGCGGGACGCCGGCCAGCGGGCCGAGCTTCTCGCCGCGGGCGCGCTTCTCGTCGACGGCGCGGGCCTGGGCGAGGGCGCCCTCCCGGTCGACGTGCAGGAAGGCGTGGACCTTCTCGTCGACGGCGTCGATCCGGGCCAGGTGGGCCTCGGTGACCTCGACGGCGGTGAGCTCGCCGGAGGCGATCTTCGCCGCGATCTCCGCGGCGGTGAGCTTGATGATGGTGCTGTTGTCCGTCATGACGTCTTAGTCCTCCCCCAGGATCTGCGGCACCTTGAAACGCTGCTGCTCCTGGGCCGGGGCGCCGGAGAGCGCCTGGTCGGGGGTGAGCGACGGACGGACCTCGTCCGCACGCATGACATTGGTCAGCGGCAGCGGGTGGGAGGTCGGCGGTACGTCTTGGTCGGCGACCTCGGAGACGCGGGCGACCGCGCCGATGATGTCGTCGAGCTGACCGGCGAAGTGGTCGAGTTCCTCGCTCTTCAGCTCCAGACGCGCCAGCCGTGCGAGGTGTGCAACCTCCTCGCGCGTGATGCCAGGCATGCGGATCCTCACGGGGTGAGTCTGATGGTGTTGGGGCCAATCCTAGGGGGCCCGCGCACCTGCCCGGAAAACGGTTTGCTCCGGGGGCGGCCCCGGGGCCGCTTCTCGTCCTACCAGGCGATCCGGCCGGAGGGGTGATCGCGGTCCGTGACGGCCGTGATCTCGGCGGCGGTGATGTCCGCGGGAGCGGCGGCGGAAGCGGTCGCGGCGGCCGCCGCCGCGTTCGCCGCGGCGATCTCGGAGGGGCGGCGCCAGCCGTGCTCGCCGCGGGCGCGCAGCCAGGCGGTGGCCTCGGCGGGCGGCATGGCCGCAGCGACCAGCCAGCCCTGGACGGCGTCGCAGCCCAGGGCGCGCAGGCGCTCCCAGGTCGCGTCGTCCTCGACGCCCTCGGCGACGACGAGCAGGCCGAGGGAGTGGGCGAGGTCGACCGTACAGCGGACGATCTCGGCGTCCTCGGTGTCGACGGCGAGGCGGGCGACGAAGGACCGGTCGATCTTCAGTTCGCTCACCGGGAGGCGGCGCAGGTGGACGAGGGAGGAGTAGCCGGTGCCGAAGTCGTCGAGGGACATCTTGACGCCGTGGCCGGTGAGGCCGGCCATGGTGTCGGCGGCCCGCTGCGGGTCCTCTAGAAGGACGTGCTCGGTTATCTCCAGCTGGAGCGCGCCGGCCGGGACGCCGTGGCGGGCGAGGCGGGCGGCGACGGCGCCGGCGAAGCCGGGGGTGTGGACGTCGCGCGGGGAGACGTTGACGGCGACGGGGACGTCGAGCCCCTGGGCGCGCCAGCGGGCGACCTGGGCGAGGGCGGTCTCCAGGACGTACTCGGTCAGGTGCGGCATCAGGCCGGAGGTCTCGGCGATGGCGATGAACTCGTCCGGCGGGACCTTTCCGCGCTCCGGGTGCACCCAGCGGACCAGCGCCTCCAGGCCGGCGACCTGGCCGTCGAAGCGGACCTTGGGCTGGTAGTGCAGCTCGACGTCGCCGGCGTCGAGGGCGCGGCGCAGGTCGCCGAGGAGGCCGAGGCGGTCGGGGGTGTTGGAGTCGCGCTTCGACTCGTACACCTCGACGCCGGTGCGGTCCCGCTTGGCCTGGTACATGGCGACGTCGGCGCGGCGCAGCAGGCCCTCGGCGTCCAGCGCGTGGTCGGGGAAGACGGCGACGCCGGCGCTGGCCTCCAGGACGAGGGTGAGGCCGTCGAGGTCGAGCGGGGAGGACAGTTCGGCGACGAGGTGGCGGGCGACGCGCTGGGCGCTGGTGGTGGAGTCGGCGGTGGGCAGCAGGACGGCGAACTCGTCGCCGCCGAGGCGGGCGGCCTCGGCGCCGCGCGGGAGGGCGAGCCGGAGCCGTTCGGCGATCTGGAGCAGCAGGCGGTCTCCGGCGAGGTGGCCGAGGGTGTCGTTGACCGAGCGGAAGCGGTCGAGGTCGATGAGGACGAGGGCGGAGCGGACGCCTTCGCCCTCGGCCTCCTCCAGGGCGGTCCAGGTGCGTTCCAGGAGCCACTGGCGGTTGGGCAGGCCGGTGAGGTGGTCGCGGAGCTGTTCCTCGGCGCGGGCGCGGGCGATCCACAGGGTGGAGTCGAGGGCGATCAGCGGGACGGCGAAGAGCGGCAGGAGAACGGGGCGGGAGGCGGCGACGACGCAGACGAGCGGGGCTATCGCGAACAGCGCGAGGGCGACGAGGCCCTGGCGGATCAGGGCGCTGCGGGCGATGGTGGGCAGGCCGCCGCCCTGTGGCGCGAGCGCGTACCAGAGCATCAGTCGGGTGCAGGCGAGGTAGGCGACGGCGGCGAGCACGATCTCGGGGACGTCGGCGATGCCGCCGTCGAGGGGCTGCCAGGGGTGGGCGACGGAGGGCATGTCGTCGAAGGTGGCGAGGACGAGGGCGGCGGCGCCGGTGCCGAGGATGTCGACGGCGCCGTGCAGCAGGCCCTGGCGCCAGCGGTGGCGGCGGGCGGCGGCGACGAGGCCGACCACGGCGAGCGAGACCAGACAGGCGGGCACCCAGCCGTACAGCAGCAGGACGGCGAGGGTGAGCGCGGCGCCGGAGCCGGTGCCGCCCCACCAGCGGTCGCGGCCGAGGGCCACGAGGTGGCCGACGATGAGACCGGTGAGGATGGCGAGGGACCAGCCGGCGGCGCCGTCCGGGAAGAGTGCCTGACCCGTGCTCAGGGTGTCGTAGAGGCCCGCGGCGAAGGCGACGGCGGCGATGCCCACCAGTGCCGCGGGCAGCCCGGAGGCGAAGCCCACGAAGGCCGCGCGGCCCTGGGGTCGCGCGATGGGGGCGGCGCTCTCGGTCGGTTTCATTCCCGTCCCTCTCACAGCCGGCGGTGCCGTCGCACCGCGGAGCCGTCGTCCTGCCGCCGGCATGTCCGTCGTCATGCCGCCGGGCGGTCGCCGCGCCGCGTGTCCGAACCGCGTGTTCCGCCGCCGCGCCGGCTGGGCCCTCGCACGGCCGTGCGCGACGGACGCACAGTCACCACAGTAGGCCGCGAAGGGCCGCTACGGGCAGTGCTCTCCTTCTCTTGCCCGAATGCGACCCCGCCACCCGTAACGATCTGGTATGCGACGAACGGGTGAGCGAGGGCGGTTCCGGCGGCCCCGCCGCGGGGTCGGGTGCGGCGGGGCCCCGGGAGCCGTCCGGCGGCTACTCGGCGACGGGCAGGGCGGCCTCACGGGCGGCTTCCGGCCCCTGTTCGAGCAGGACGACGAAGCCCTGTTCGTCCAGAACCGGAACTTTCAGCTGCATCGCCTTGTCGTACTTGGAACCCGGGCTGTCACCGACGACCACGAATGCGGTCTTCTTTGAAACGGAACCGGTCACCTTCGCTCCTCGCGCTTGGAGCGATTCTTTTGCGCCATCCCTGGTGTAGTCCTTCAGGGTGCCGGTGACGACCACCGTCAGCCCGTCGAGCGGACGGGGGCCCTGCTCCTCCCCCGCGCCCTCGTCCTCCAGGGCGACCCCGGCCGCGCGCCACTTGCGCACGATCTCGCGGTGCCAGTCCTCCTCGAACCAGCGCTTCACGGAGGCGGCGATGATCCCGCCGACGCCGTCGACCGCCGCCAGCTCCTCCTCCGTGGCCTGCTCGATCCGCTCCAGGGAGCGGAACTCGCGCGCCAGCGCCTCGGCCGCGACCGGACCCACGTGTCGGATCGACAGGCCGTTGAGGAAGCGGGCCAGCGGCCGGGTCTTGGCCTCCTCGATGTGCTTCAGCATGGCCAGCGCGTTCTTCTTCGGCTCGCCCTTCTGGTTGGCGAAGACCGAGACGATCTTCTCCTCGCCGGTCTTCGGGTCCCGCTTGGGCAGCCCGCTGTCCGGGTCGAGGACGTACGCCCGGATCGGCAGCAGCCGCTCGATCGTCAGGTCGAACAGGTCGCCCTCGTCGGCCAGCGGCGGCTCGGCCGGCTCCAGCGGGCGGGTGAGCGCCGCCGCCGCGACCATGCCGAAGTTCTCGATGTCGAGGGACGACCGGCCGACGAGGAAGGCCAGCCGCTCGCGCAGCTGGGCGGGACAGGTCCGCGCGTTGGGGCAGCGCAGATCGATGTCGCCTTCCTTCATCGGCTTCAGCGGCGTGCCGCACTCGGGGCACTCCGCCGGCATCACGAACTCCCGCTCGGTGCCGTCCCGCAGGTCCACCACCGGGCCGAGGATCTCCGGAATGACGTCGCCGGCCTTGCGCAGCACGACCGTGTCGCCGATCAGCACGCCCTTGGCCTTCACCACGTCCTGGTTGTGCAGGGTGGCGAACTCGACCTCGGAACCGGCCACCGTCACCGGCTCCACCTGCGCGTACGGCGTGACGCGCCCCGTGCGGCCGACGCCGACCTTGATGTCGATCAGCTTGCTGTTGACCTCCTCCGGCGCGTACTTCCACGCGATCGCCCAGCGCGGGGCGCGCGCGGTGGAGCCGAGCCGGCCCTGGAGCGGGATCTCGTCGAGCTTGACGACGACACCGTCGATCTCGTGCTCGACGGAGTGCCGGTTCTCGCCGAAGTACGCGATGAACTCCCGTACGCCGTCGAGGGAGTCGACCACCTTGTTGTGCCGGGCGGTGGGCAGGCCCCACTCGTGCAGCAGCGCGTACGCGTCCGACAGGCGGGCGATCTCCAGGCCGTCGCGGGCGCCGATGCCGTGGACCACCATGTGCAGCGGCCGGGTCGCCGTCACCTTCGGGTCCTTCTGGCGCAGCGAACCCGCCGCCGCGTTACGCGGGTTGGCGAACGGCTTGTCACCGGCCTCCACCAGGCGCGCGTTCAGCGCCTCGAAGGCGGCCATCGGGAAGTAGACCTCGCCGCGGATCTCCACCAGGTCCGGGACGCGCTCGCCGGACAGCCGGTGCGGGATGTCCGCGATCGTGCGCACGTTGGGCGTGATGTCCTCGCCCGTACGGCCGTCACCGCGGGTCGCCGCGCGGGTCAGCCGCCCGTGCTCGTACGTGAGGTTCACGGCGAGTCCGTCGACCTTCAGCTCGCACAGGAAGTGGTACGCGCCCGTGCCGACGTCCTTCGCGACCCGCTCGGCCCAGGCTGCCAGCTCCGCGTCGTCGAACGCGTTGTCCAGGGACAGCATCCGCTCGCGGTGCTCGACGGCGGTGAACTCCGTCTCGTACGAGCCGGACACCTTCTGGGTCGGCGAATCCGGCGTCCTCAGATCCGGGTAGTCCGCCTCCAGCTCCTCCAGCGACCGCAGGAGCCGGTCGAACTCCGCGTCGCTGACGACCGGCTGGTCCTTCACGTAGTACCGGAAGCGGTGCTCCTCGACCTGCTCCGCCAGCTCGGCGTGCTTCTCCCGCGCCTCGGCGGGGGCCCCCTGTTCGACTGTCACCGTTTCTCGTCCTCCCGTAGCCTGAAATCCGGTCACTCTGGGTTGTCCGCGAGCGAGCGCGCCGCCCGCACACAATGCGCGAGAGCCCTGCGCGCGTACGCCGGCGAGGCACCCGCCAGACCGCAGGCCGGCGTGACCACCACGGACTCGGCGAGAGTCCCCGGATTCAGCCCCAGCCTGCGCCACAGCGTCCTGACACCCATGACGCTACCCCCCGGGTCCGACAATCCCCGGGTGGCCGGGGCCGCGCCCGGACCCGTCGCCGGGTCGGTGGCGGGCACCACACCGGCGAACAGCTTCGTCCCGGCCTCCACCGCCTCGCCGATCGGCTCCTCGTCACGCTCGGTGAGAAGCGAGAAGTCGAACGACACGCCCGCGGCACCGGCCCGCCGCAGCAGCGCGAACGGCACGCCCGGCGCGCACGAGTGCACCACCACGGGCCCGTCGTGCGCCCCCATGACGTCGCGCAGGGTGCTCTCCACCACCTGCCGGTCGACGGCCCGGTGGGTGCGGTAGCCGCTGGCCGTACGGATCTGCCCGAGGAGGACGGAGGTCAGCGACGGCTCGTCGAGCTGGAGCACCACCCGGGCCCCCGGAACCCGCTTGCGGACATCGGCCAGGTGCAGCCGCAGCCCCTCGGCGAGCGAGGCCGCCAGATCGCGGCAGGCCCCGGAGTCGGACAGCGCCGCTTCTCCGCCGCGCAGCTCAAGGGCCGCGGCGAGCGTCCACGGCCCCACCGCCTGGACCTTCAGCGCGCCCTCGTACCCCTGGGTGAACTCCTCCAGGGCGTCCAGGTCCTCGCCCAGCCAGGAGTGGGCGCGCCGGGTGTCACGCCCAGGCCGGTCGCCGATCCGCCAGCCGCTGGGCTCCACGCGCGCGTACAGCTCGACCAGCATCCCCGCGGTCCGCCCGATCATGTCGGCCCCGGGCCCGCGCCCGGGCAGCTCGGCGAGGAACGGGAAGTCCTCGAAGGACCCGGTCACGGTCTTGGCCGCCTCGCGCGCGTCCTCGCCGGGCAGGGACCCGACGCCGGTGGCGGGGGCCCAGGGGAAGGGGGCGGGCTCTGTCGTACCGGTCGCCCCGGTGGTGGTCTGGCTGGTGTTCTCGCTCACCCCGGAAGGGTACGTGGCGGGGCCTCGAGGGCGGCTCTAGCGGCGGGGTGGAGGGGGCCCGGGCGTGAAGGGATGAAGCGGGAAGGGACGAGCGGGGTGAGGGCGCGGGAAGCGGGTCCCCGCGCCCGGAGCCCGTCCGTGGGCGGCCGTGCGGGCCGCCAGCGGTGCGCGCGCTTCACGCGCGCGAGGTCAGCGCCCCGGTCGTACGGTCAGGTCATTGACCTCGGCGTCACGCGGCAGGTCGATGGCCATGACGATCGTGGTGGCCACGGACTCGGGGTCGATCCAGCGCTGGGGGTCGTAGTCCTTGCCCTCCTGCTGGTGCACCTTCGCCTGCATGGGGCTCGCGGTCCGGCCCGGGTACACGGACGTGACCCGCACCCCGTTGCCGTGCTCCTCGTGCCGCAGGGAGTCGGCGAGCGCCTTCAGCCCGTGCTTGGACGCGGCGTACGCGCCCCACTCGGCGTGCGCGTTGAGGCCGGCACCCGAATTGACGAAGAGCACGTGGCCCTTGCTGACCCGCAGCTGGGGCAGGAAGTGCCGGGTCAGCTCGGCGGGGGCGATCAAGTTCACGTTCAGCTGGTGGTGCCAGGCCTTGGGCGTCAGCTCACCGATCTGCCCGAGGTCGACGACACCCGCGACGTGCAGCAGCGTGTCGACGCGCTCGGGCAGCTTCTGGTGCGAGAACGCCCACGACAGCCGGTCCGGGTCCGCCAGGTCCCCGACGAGCGTCCGGGCTCCGGGAAACTCCGCCGCCAGCTCCTTCGCCCGGCCCGCGTCGCGCGCGTGCAGCACGAGTTCGTCCCCGCGCGCGTGCAGCCGCCGCGCGACGGCGGCCCCGATGCCCGAGCCGGCTCCGGTGATCACATGTGTAGCCATGACCACATGCTCTCACCGAGGGCGGATCGGATGATCAGACTTCGGGCGAAGCGGGCGCGGGGACGGACGCGGCGGGAACGGCGGTGGTGGCGGACCAGAAGTCGGAGTGGACGTTGGGGGCGGGGATCTTGCCGAGGGGGTAGGCGGGGCCGTTGGGCTCGGAGGCGGGCTCGGTGACGTCGGAGGGCTCCACACACGGGGTGTCGACCTGAAAGAAGGCCTGTCCCTTGTATCCGATGAGCACGCGGATCTGGAATCCCTCCGGGGAGACCGCGTAGAGGGCGGGCATCTCCCGGTCGGGCCGGACGCTCTTGATCGTGTAGCCGCTCTTCTCCCAATGCCGCTGCACCACGCCGAGGAAGCTGCCTCGCCGCTGCTCGGAGACGATGGTGGTCACCGCCCGGCGCCGGACGACATCGCACCGGTGGGTGGTCGTCGTGTCGTGGGCCCATTGGACACCGGGGACGATCGCCTTGAAGGTGGCGTCCATCATCGCGTCCGCGTGCTCCGCCGCTTCCTGCATGTTCATGTCCGTCACCGCACCTCGCGCATCGTTTCCGGCGCCTCCACCTGTACATCCGGCAAGGACTGCCCCCGCCAGGACGATCGACGACGCCATGCGCGCCGCGCGTCCGGTCCATCTCATCGGTAGGCCTCCCTGCTGATTCTTTCCGGCTGTCCTCCGACGACGAGAGCGATGTTGTCCGCGGACTCCTGGTCGAGGCTCGGTGTGAAGTACTGGGAATGCGCGTCGAAAAACCCCAGTTCCGCGATCATTCTGGGTCCGTCGTCGACCTTGAAACGCTGGGCTCCGAAGCCCGCGCTGGCCGGGTCCTGCCCGAAGTGGAGGTGGTCGGTGACGCGACTCGCCTGGAGTGCGCCCACCGGACTGGCGAGAGCGGCACTGCCCACGGCGGCTTCCTTGATGTTGGGCATATGTGTCACCGGATCGTTCTCCGCCGATCCCACGAAAACGTGCTCCCGGCTGACGCCCAGGTCCTCGGCCCGGTCCACCCCGACGCCAGGGCTGCCGAGCAGGATGATGTCGTCCGCACCCGGGATCCCCCCGCTCTGCCGGGCGGCCGTGCCCACGGCGAGGGAGCCGTAGGAGTGTCCGATCGCCGTCAGATGGGGATCCGCGTTCTTGTTCGTCGCGTCGAGTCCCTCCATGAACTCGCTGAACGCGGGGGCACCGGCTTCGGCGCTGTCGGTGAGGGCGACAGTCCCGAGCCCGGGCGCGTCGTAGCCGAGCCAGATGATGGAGGCGCTGGACGGATCGATTTCCCTCGCGCCCTTGGCCGTGTCGAACGCCCGCTGCATCGTGTCCGTGACGAACTCCGCGTCGAGCTTCGTCCCGAGGCCCGGCACGTACGCCGAAACGTTCCGGGACGTGTCCGGGTCGCCGTACGCCACGATCGCGCGGCCGTTGCCCTTGTCGTCGATGTCGAGGAGGAGCATCGGCGGTTCGCTCGGCTCGCCCAGTTTGTCCTGGATCATGCGCAGGGCTTCGAGCTTGGAGTCCTGGCCGCCCTCGCGTTCCATCTCCTCGATGAGGAGCGGGAGGTAGCGGCGGTTGGCCTCGTCGCGGGCGGCGGCGGGGATGCCGTCGACGTCGCCGATCAGGTCGGGGGCGATGTCCAGGTACTCCCGGCGCTGCTCGTCGCTCAGGCCCTCCCACCAGGCGCGGCGGGCGGCGGGGCTCTCGTCCACCGGGATGGCGGCGACCAGATGGTGGCCGACCGTGGTGCGGACGTCCGCCGTGTCGTGGGCGACGTCCTTCCAGGTGTTCTCCGTGACGTCGAGGCCGTCGGCGGCGCGGAGGCCGTCGAGGGTCTTGGCGAACGTCGCGTCGATGGACGCGGCGGAGGTGACGGCGCCGGCGATGCGGTCGGCGATCTCCTGGGCCCGCGCGGCGTGCGGGTTGGTGGAGGGGAACGGGTGGCGGGCGATGTCGGCGAGGCGGTCCGGGGCCAGCGGGAAGCCGCCCCGGACCGTCCCTCCAGGCGCCTTGTCGGCGCCGAGGCCCGGGGTGGGGGTGTCGGCGGTGGCGGCCGGGTAGGCGACGGAACCGTCCTCGTGGACGGTGAAGCCCAGGTCCTCGGCGTCCCGCAGGGCGTCCTTCAGCCGGCGCTGGGGTTCGGCCAGGTCGGCCGCCAGGGCGTCGAGGGTGGAGCGGATGAGGCCGCACTCGGTGTGCAGGTACTGGAAGTTCCGGCTCAGGCGGCGGAGCCGGCCGAGCGCGGCTTCGGCGGACTCGCCCGCCTGTGTCTCGCGCAGCCGCGCGGTCATCGCCCGGTCGACACGGCCGCGGTCGGCGTCGGCGCGGTGCGAGAGCTGCTGCCAGCCGTCGCCCGCCTGCTCCAGTTCCGTGAGCCTGAGGTCCCTGAGCAGGCGCCAGGTCAGGGTGCCGGCCGGGCTCATCGGCGCGGCCCGTACGGAGCGCGGGTTGTGAAGTGGGTCACGCGCCGACGCTAATGGGGCGAATCCCCCACGGCGGTGCCGCGCGGCCGATCGGCACACGATCGGGTGGCCGGGGCGTCAGCGGCGACGCCCGGGCCACTCGTTCGCGTCAGGGCCGGGCGCTCAGGCCCGGCAGGACTCCAGGTAGGCCAGGGCCGCCTCGCCGTCCTCCGCGAAGAAGACCAGGTCGGCGAGCGGGATGGGCAGGAAGCCCTCCTCCTCCATGCGACGGAACTGGCTCTTCAGGCCGTCGTAGAAGCCCGCGGTGTTGAGCAGGACGATCGGCTTGTCGTGCTTGCCGTGCTTCTTCAGCTCCATGATCTCGGTGGCCTCGTCGAGGGTGCCCGTGCCGCCGACCATGACGACGATCGCGTCGGACTTGGCGAGCAGCAGGGCCTTGCGCTCGGCGAGGTCCTTGGCGATGACCATCTCGTCGGCGCCCTGCCGTGCCCGGGCGGCGAGGAAGTCGACGGAGACGCCGACCAGCCGGCCGCCGGTCTCCTCGACGCCGTCCGCGACGACCTTCATCAGGCCCGTGTCCGAACCGCCCCAGACCAGGGTGTGGCCCGCCTTGCCGAGCCGGGTGGCGAAGTCGCGGGCGGGGACGGTGTAGCGGGGGGCGAGGTCGGCGGCGGAGAGGAAGACGCAGATATTCATGAGGCAACCGTAGGCCCTGGCGCTGACACACCGTGACATCACGGGTTTTCTCAAGATTTTCCGGCTGCGAGCGATGAGTTCCGCGCGGGGCCCCGGTCTGCCCTGGCATGGACTTGGTGAACACCACACCGGCCCCGGCCAAGGGCCTGGTCAGGGCGCAGGACGGCACGCAGATCGCCTACGAGCGGTACGGGGACGGCCCGCCGCTGATCCTGGTGGGCGAGGCGGCGAGGACGGGGTCCGGGGGCGAGCGAGCGCTGGCCGCGCTGCTCGCCCGCCGCTTCTCGGTGGTCGCGTACGACCGCCGGGCCGGGAGGGAGGCACGGGAGATCGACGATCTGACGGCGCTCGTCGAGGCGGTGTGCGGGGAGAGCGGTACGGCGGCGGTGCACGGGACCGCGTCGGGCGGGGCGCTCGCGCTCGCCGCGGCGGCGGCCGGGGTGCCGGTGGGCCCGCTGTCGGTGTACGAGCCGCCGTGCGGCACGGTGGACGCGGCCGGGCTCGGCCGGGTCCACGCGCGCGTGCTCGTGGTCGACGGCGGGGCGAGCCCGGCCGGGACGCGGCGGGCGGCCCGTACCGTCGCCGCCGCCGTCCCGCGCGGCCGGCACCGTACCCTCACCGGCCAGACCCACGAGGTCGCCCCGCACGTCCTCGCGCCGGTGCTCGCGGACTTCTACGCGGAGGAGCCGGCGGGCGTCTGAGCCCGTCGGTCCGGCCGGCACGGAGACGGCCCGCCCCCGGATCGGACGATCCTGAGACGGGCCGCGCGAGCCGGCGGCCGGTCAGCTCGCCTGGTCGGTGAACATGCCGGGCTTGTACGAGCCCCGGATGTCACAGGGTGCCCGTACGCATGCACGCGACGGCCTGACAACCTGTCGGCCTGTCGACCTGTCCCCGCCGGTGGAAGAGACGGCTGAGAGACTGCTCCCGCCCCGGGAGGCGTGAGGTCGCCCTCGGACCTCCAGAACTCCCCCGAAGGACATCCGCCCGTGAGTGACGCACGACGATCCGTTCCGGACGCCCCACGCGCGCGTATGCGGCGGGCGGTCCGCGCTCTGTCCGGTCCGGGGCCGTGGACGCGCGGCCCGGTGCTCACGGTGTCGGCGCTGGTGCTCGGCCTGCTCCTGCTGCTGCACGCGGAGATCACGGACCGGGGTGGACTCGGCAGCCTGGTGGAAACGTTCCTGCCGTGGTTCGGGCTACTCGTCCCGCTGCTCCTCGCCGGGGCGCTGTGGCTGCGTTCCGCCACGGCCGTGGTCGCGCTGCTGCTGCCCGCCTCGGTGTGGCTGGGCCTCTTCGGCGGGCTGCTCCTCGACCGGTCGGAGCCGGGCGGTGACCTCACCGTGGTCAGCCACAACGTCAACGCCGACAATCCCGACCCGTCCGGCACCGCCCGCGCCCTGGCCGCCTCCGGGGCGGACCTGCTGGCGCTGGAGGAGATGACCTCGCCGGCCACGGCCGCGTACGGAAAGGAGCTGGCGGCCTCGTACCCGTACCACGCCACGCGTGGCACGGTCGGGCTGTGGAGCAAACTGCCGCTGTCGGACGTCAGGCCGGTCGACGTGCTGCGGGGCGACGTCGGGCCCCTGGCGAAGACCCGGCGGGCCGAGGACCTTCCCGTCGACCCGCCGCGGGCGCTGCGCGCCACGGTGGCAACGGAGCGGGGCCCGCTGGCGGTGTACGTGGCGCACCTGGGGTCGGTACGGCTGATGCCCCGGGGCGGCTTCTGGACGGACTCGCGCGACGCCGGCGCGGTCGCGCTCGCCCGGGCCGTCGCCTCCGAGCGGAACCAGCGGGTGGTGGTGCTCGGCGACCTGAACGGGACCATGGACGACCGCGCGTTCGCCGGCCTCACGTCACGGCTGCGTTCGGCGCAGGAAGCGGCCGGGAGCGGCTTCGGCTTCAGCTGGCCGGAGTCCTTCCCGGTGGCGCGGATCGACCAGATCCTCGTCAGGGGTGTGGAACCGAAGAGTGCGTGGGTCCTGCCGGCCACCGGCAGCGATCATCTGCCGGTGGCGGCCCGCGTCGGCTGGTGACCGCCGCCGGCCGTTCGCCCGTTGCCCCCGCTCCTCCGGGCGGACGCCTCGGCTCAGACGCCCGCGCTCGTGTCCTCGGTCCGGCGTACGGTCGTCGCGATCGTCGCCGAGCCGACGACCCGCGTGCCGTCGTAGAGGACGATCGCCTGGCCCGGGGCGATGCCGCGGACCGGGGCGTCGAAGGTGACGGACAGTTCGCCGTCCGTCATGACCGCGCTGACCGGGGTCTCGTCGCCGTGGGCGCGGAGCTGGGCGGTGTAGCGGCCGGGGCCTTCGGGGGCCGTGCCGCACCAGCGGGGCTTGATCGCGCTGAGGGCCGTGACGTCGAGGGACGCGGCGGGGCCGACGGTGACCGTGTTGTTCACCGGCGAGATGTCGAGGACGTAGCGCGGCTTGCCGTCCGGCGCCGGGTGCCCGATGCGCAGGCCCTTGCGCTGGCCGATGGTGTAGCCGTACGCGCCCTCGTGGGTGCCCACCTTCGTACCGGACTCGTCGAGGATGTCGCCCTCCGCCGTGCCGAGGCGGGAGGCGAGGAAGCCGCGGGTGTCGCCGTCGGCGATGAAGCAGATGTCGTGACTGTCGGGCTTCTTCGCGACCGCGAGGCCGCGCCGCTCCGCCTCCGCCCGGATCTCGTCCTTGGTGGTGAGGGTGTCGCCGAGCGGGAACATGGCGTGTGCCAGCTGCTTCTCGTCGAGTACGCCGAGCACGTACGACTGGTCCTTGGCCTGGTCGGAGGCCCGGTGCAGCTCGCGGGCGCCGTCCTCGCGGGTGACGACGGTGGCGTAGTGGCCGGTGCAGACGGCGTCGAAGCCGAGGGCGAGGGCCTTGTCGAGCAGCGCGGCGAACTTGATCTTCTCGTTGCAGCGCAGGCAGGGGTTGGGCGTGCGGCCCGCCTCGTACTCGGCGATGAAGTCGTCGACGACGTCCTCGCGGAAGCGCTCGGCGAGATCCCACACGTAGAAGGGGATGCCGATCACGTCGGCGGCCCGCCGGGCGTCGCGTGAGTCCTCGATGGTGCAACAGCCCCGCGCGCCGGTACGGAAGGACTGCGGGTTAGCGGAGAGGGCCAGGTGCACGCCGGTGACGTCGTGGCCCGCCTCGGCGGCACGAGCGGCGGCGACGGCGGAGTCCACTCCACCGGACATGGCGGCGAGGACGCGGAGGGGGCGCTGCGGCGGGGTCTGAGTCATAGCCCTACCAGGGTACGGGGCGCCGGGAACCGCGGTCGCGGCCGCGCGCGTTCTTCGTCATGTGGTGGACAGCGGGAAGCAGGCGGGGCAGGGCGCGGGCAAGCGGACGACGCGGAAGCCGGTGAAGAAGACGGCGGCGAAGAAGCCGCTGACGAAGGCGGGGAAGACACCCGTGAAAAAGGCGGCGGGCAAGAGCACGGCGAAGAAGAGCACGGCCGGGAAGTCCGGAGCGGGGAAGTCCGGGGCCGGTAAGACCACGGCCAGGAAGCCCGCGGCCAAGAAGTCCGGGGCCGGGAGCGGCAAGGGCGCGGCGGGGCCCGTCGGGCGGCGGGCCTTCCTCATCGGCGGGGCGGTCGCCGTCGCCGGCACGGCCGTACTCGCCCGGGAGGAGCTGGGCCGGCTGTGGTGGCGGCTGCCCGGTGTCGAGCGCAAGCGGGTGGAGGGTGAGCTGGACAACAAGGGCGCGGAGTGGACGGCGGCGTCCCGGTACAACTGGCGGCGCGCCGACCGCCCCGGCGACTTCCCGATCGACCGCGTCGTGATCCATGTGACGCAGGGCAGCTACGCCTCGGCGCTCAAGGTGTTCAAGGACCCGAGCCACGGGGCCGCCGCGCACTACGTGGTCCGCAAGGACGGGCACATCGCGCAGATGGTCCGGGAGCTCGACGTGGCCTTCCACGCCGGGAACCGGGACATGAACGAGCGCAGCGTCGGGATAGAGCACGAGGGCTTCGTGGACCGGCCCCAGGACTTCACGGCGGCGATGTACGAGGCGTCGGCGCGGCTCACGGCTGACATATGCCATCGCTACGCGATACCCGTGGACCGGCAGCACATCATCGGGCACGTGGAAGTTCCCGGCACCGACCACACCGATCCGGGGAAGCACTGGGACTGGCCGCGCTATCTGCGGCTGGTACGGGCCGCGCGCGCGAAGCTCGGCTGAGCCTCCCGGTCGGACGGCCGGTGTCGGCTCGGACCGGCGCCGGCTCAGGCCGACGTCAGCCCGGACCGGCGTCAGCTCAAGCCGGCGGCGCGGGCGCGTTCGACGGCCGGGCCGATCGCCTGGGCGACCGCCGCCACGTCCTCCTGGGTGGAGGTGTGGCCGAGGCTGAAGCGCAGGGTGCCTCGGGCGAGGTCGGGGTCGGCGCCGGTGGCGAGCAGGACGTGGCTGGGCTGGGCGATGCCGGCGGTGCAGGCGGAGCCGGTGGAGCACTCGATGCCGGCGGCGTCCAGGAGCAGCAGCAGCGAGTCGCCCTCGCAGCCGGGGAAGGTGAAGTGGGCGTTGGCGGGGAGCCGGTCGACCGGGTCCCCGCCGAGGATCGCGTCGGGGACGGCGGTACGGACGACGGTGATCAGCTCGTCGCGCAGGGCGCCGACCGTACGGACGAACTCCTCGCGGCCCTCCTCGGCCAGCCGGGCGGCGACCGCGAAGGCGGCGACCGCGGGCACGTCGAGGGTGCCGGAGCGGACGTGCCGCTCCTGACCGCCGCCGTGCAGGACCGGGACCGGGGTGTACTCGCGCCCCAGGAGCAGGGCGCCGATCCCGTACGGACCGCCGATCTTGTGCCCGGTGACGGTCATGGCGGCGAGCCCGGAGGCGGCGAAGTCGACCGGGACCTGGCCGACCGCCTGCACGGCGTCGGCGTGCAGCGGGACCCCGAACTCGGCGGCCACGTCGGCGAGTTCACGGATCGGCATGACGGTGCCGATCTCGTTGTTCGCCCACATGACGGTCGCGAGCGCGACGGAATCCGGGTCGCGGGCGATGGCCTCGCGCAGCGCTTCGGGGTGGACCCGGCCGTACGGGTCGACGGGCAGGTACTCGACGGTCGCGCCCTCGTGGGTGGCGAGCCAGTCGACGGCGTCGAGGACGGCGTGGTGCTCGACCGGACTGGACAGCACCCGGGTGCGGCGCGGATCGGCGGCGCGGCGGGACCAGAACAGGCCCTTGACGGCGAGGTTGTCCGCCTCGGTGCCACCGGACGTGAGGACGACCTCGCTGGGCCGGGCCCCGAGCGCCCCGGCGAGCGTCTCGCGGGCCTCCTCGACGGTCCGCCGGGCGCGCCGGCCTGCGGCGTGCAGCGAGGAGGCGTTGCCCGTGAGCGCGAGCTGGGCGGTCATCGCCTCGATCGCCTCGGGGAGCATGGGCGTGGTCGCGGCGTGGTCGAGGTAAGCCATGGTGAGACCGATTCTACGAGCCCACCCGGCACGCGCGGGAGGGTGCCCGGCCCGCATCGACGGTACTGAGACGGTCGTCACCCGGAGAGTGGGGAGCGAGGGGGGATTGTGGGGCTCAAGGGGCGGAATCGCGCCCGCGCGAACCGGACCGGGCCCCCCGCAGCGTGGTGGCGTGCGGGGGGGACCGGACCGGGCCCCCGCAGCGTGGTGGCGTGCGGGGGGGGGACCGGACCGGGCCCCCGCAGCGTGGTGGCGTGCGGGGTGTGCCCTGTCGGCGCCCCCGCATCCGGGCTCGCCTCGACGGCCGAGTGAGCCGAAGGGCTGCGGCGGGGGACAGTGCCGAACGCGCGCAGGTCCCGAGGAACGAGGGACCGAGCGCGATCGGCGCTGTGAGCCCGCCTCAAGCACCCCGGAGGCGAGGAGGCACAAAAAAGGGGCTCAGCCGCGCGGCGCGCGCGCCAGCTGGCGGGACTGGGCGACCAGGCGGTCGGCGGAGTCCCAGACCTCGGCGTCCTCTTCCAGGAAGCCGCCCGCGAGGTTGCGGGTGGTGATGGAGACGCGCAGCGGGCCGGGGGCCGGGCGGCAGCGGATGTGGGTGGTGAGTTCGACGGTGGGGGTCCAGCCCTTGAGGCCGAGCTCGAAGGAGGTGGGCGGCAGCGCGTCGACGGCGAGGAGCAGCGACAGCGGGTCGGCGTCGCGGCCGTCCGCGAGGCCGAACCAGGCGCGCATCTCGCCCTTGCCGGACGGCGCTCCGATCGCCCAGCCGACGGTCGACGGGTCGAGCCGCAGGTCGAGGCGTTCGGTGATGGCCGAGGAGCCGGGGATCGGCGGGGCGGGGCTGTCGGAGGCGCCGAAGCACTGGTCGATCGGGGCGAACGCGGGCGGCGTCGCGGAGGTGCGGACGTCGTCGGGGAGCGTGGCGAGGTCGCCGTACGAGGCGAGGACCCGGATGCGCTCGACCTCGGTGCCGTCCTCCGCGTACTGATAGAGGGACGCCTGGCCGGTGGAGAGGGTGCGGCCGGTGCGGACGGTCTCGGCGCGGATCACCGCGGGGCCCGGCACGGACGGCGTGAGGTAGTGCGCCGAGATCGTGAACGGGTCGGGGTGCGGCAGGTGGTCGCCGAGCGCGCGGCCGAGAAGGGCGAGGAGGTAGCCGCCGTTGACGGCGCGGATGATCGTCCAGCCGGCCGACAGCTCGGCGTCGTAGACGCCGGGCTCGCGGAGGGTGACGGCGGTGTCGCGGTCGAACTCGCTGGTCGCGCTCGCTCCGCCCGGGGTCTCGATGCTGCTCATGCTCATGGCCGCGACGGTACAGGTTTCAGCTACTGAGCGGTAGCTTTTTCGGTCTCGCGCGTGGACGACCGCCGGTTCCAGGCCCGCGGCGCCCGCCAGTGGTAGCGCATCGCCAGCAGCCGCAGCACGAACGCGGTGAGGACGGCGATCCCGCTCGTGTACGCGTTGAGCACGTCGAAGCGGATGGACAGCACCACGATCGTCGCACCCACGATGGCCGGCACGGCGTACAGGTCCCGGTCCCAGCGCAGCAGCGAGGGCGCCTCGACAGCCAGTATGTCGCGCAGCACACCGCCGCCGACGCCGGTGGCCATGCCGAGGACGGCGGAGGACGTCAGGCCGAGGCCGTAGTCGTACGCCTTGGTCGTGCCGGTCACGCAGAACAGGCCGAGGCCCGCCGCGTCGAAGACGTTGACGGCCGTCTGGGTGCGTTCCACCTCCGGGTGGAGGAAGAACACCAGGGCGGTCGCGACCAGCGGCATGAGGAAGTAGCCGAGATCGGTGAAGGCCGCCGGGGGTACGGCGCCGATGACCAGGTCCCGGAAGAGTCCGCCGCCCAGCGCCGTGACCTCGGCGAGCACGGCCATGCCGAAGACGTCGAAGTTCTTGCGGACGGCGAGGAGCGCGCCCGAGATCGCGAAGACGAAGATGCCGACGAGATCGAGCGCGTGTTGGACGGACGGATTGAACAAATCGTGGAGCACCGCCCAATTGTGCCGTCTCCCGCGCGGTCCCGAACGCCGTGAGGCTCCCACCACCACGGGGTGGGAGCCTCACGCGCGTACCGCTCGCGTACTCAGTCCTTCGAAGGCTTCTCCGGGGACTTCTCGGCAGCCCCTCCGGCGGACTTCTCCGTCTTCTCGGGCGCGGCCTTCTCGGTCGCCTTCGGCTCCTTCGGCCCCGCCGGCGGCGCCGTCACCTCCACCGACTCGCGCGCCGACGGGACCGTGATCCCCTCCGCGTTCTCCGGGTGGTGGCAGGCGACCCGCTGGCCCGGCCGCAGCTCCAGGAGCGGGGGCTCCTTCGTCTTGCAGACGTCCGTGGCCTTCCAGCACCGGGTGTGGAAGCGGCAGCCCGGCGGCGGCGCGATCGGTGACGGGACGTCGCCGGTGAGCAGAATGCGGTCGTTCTTCTGGCCCCGGCGGCGCGGGTCCGGGATCGGCACCGCCGACATCAACGCGCGCGTGTACGGGTGCATCGGCGACTGGTACAGGGACGTGCGGTCGGCGAGCTCGACCACCTTGCCCAGGTACATCACGGCGATGCGGTCGGACACGTGCCGGATGACCGACAGGTCGTGCGCGATGATCACGTACGTGAGGCCGAGCTCGTCCTGGAGGTCGTCCAGGAGGTTGACGACCTGCGCCTGGATGGAGACGTCCAGGGCCGAGACGGGCTCGTCCGCGATCACGAGCTTCGGCTTGAGCGCGAGCGCGCGGGCGATGCCGATGCGCTGGCGCTGGCCGCCGGAGAACTCGTGCGGGTAGCGGTTGTAGTGCTCGGGGTTGAGGCCGACGAGGCCGAGCAGCCGCTGGACCTCCGCCTTCAGGCCGCCCTCGGGCTCGACGCCCTGGAGCTTGAAGGGGGCCGAGATGATCGCGCCGACCGTGTGGCGCGGGTTCAGCGAACCGTACGGGTCCTGGAAGATCATCTGGATGTCGCGGCGCAGCGGGCGCATCTTCGCCACCCCGAGGTGGGAGATGTCCGTGCCCTCGAACTCGATGGTGCCGCCGGTCGGTTCGAGGAGCCGGGTGATGAGCCGGCCCATCGTCGACTTGCCGCAGCCGGACTCGCCGACGACGCCCAGGGTCTCACCGGGGTAGACCTCGAAGTCGATCCCGTCGACGGCCTTGACCGCGCCGGACTGGCGCTGCAGCAGCCCCTTCCGGATGGGGAAGTGCTTCTGCAGGCCCGTGACCTTGAGCAAGGGCTCCATGGTGTCACTCACCGCCTTGGTGTGGCTCGCGGCCTTGGTGTCGCTCACAGCTTCGGCGCAATCTCTTCGGTCCAGATCCGGTTCCGCTCGCCCGCCGGGAGGTGGCACGCCGAGAAGTGGCGGGTGCCGGCCTCCGTCAGTTCGGGGCGGTCGGTCCGGCATATGCCGCCCTTGGGCACGTCCGCGTACGGGCAGCGCGGGTTGAAGGCGCAGCCGCTCGGGATGTTGATGAGGCTGGGCGGGTTGCCCTTGACCGGGATGAGCCGATCGGTCTGCTCGCGGTCGATGCGCGGCATGGAGCCGAGCAGACCCCAGGTGTAGGGGTGCTGCGGGTGGTAGAAGACGTCCTCGGCCGAGCCGCGCTCCACGCACCGCCCGCCGTACATCACGAGGATGTCGTCGGCGATCTCGGCGACGACGCCGAGGTCGTGGGTGATGATGACGACCGCGGAGCCGAACTCCTTCTGCAGGTCCCGGATCAGGTCGAGGATCTGCGCCTGGACGGTGACGTCGAGGGCGGTGGTCGGCTCGTCCGCGATGAGCAGCTCGGGGTTGTTGACCAGCGCCATCGCGATCATCGCGCGCTGGCGCATACCGCCGGAGAACTCGTGCGGGTAGTTGTCGAACCGCTTCGCGGGCTCGGGGATGCCGACCCGGTCGAGGAGTTCGACGGCGCGCGTACGGGCGGTCTTCTTGTCGACCTTGTTGTGGACGCGGTACGCCTCCACGATCTGGTGACCGACCGTGTAGTACGGGTGCATCGCGGACAGCGGGTCCTGGAAGATCATCGCCATCTCGCGGCCGCGCATCCGGCGCACCCGGTCGGGGTCGGCGGAGAGCAGCTCCTCGCCGTTCAGCCAGATCTCGCCGGAGATGCGGGCCTTCTGCCGGCCGTACTGGCCGACGGTGTGCAGGCCCATGACGCCGAGCGAGGTGACCGACTTGCCGGAGCCGGACTCGCCCACGATGCCGAGGGTCTTGCCCTTCTCCAGCTGGAAGGTCAGGCCGTCGACGGACTTGACCAGGCCGTCGTCGGTCGGAAAGTGGATCTTGAGGTCGCGTACGTCGAGGAAGGCGTCCGACGGTGCGTCCTTCGACGCGACCGGTTCGCCGAGCGCGGCTCCGGTCTTGGCGAGCTTGTCGGTCATGCGAGCCTCACTCGGGGGTCGATCACCGCGTACAGGAGGTCCACCACGAGGTTGGCGAAGACCACGCACGCGGCGGTGATGAGGGTGACCGCGAGGATGACCGGCAGGTCACGCTCGCCTACCGCCGAGAAGGCGGCGTTGCCGAGGCCGGGGAGGCTGAACGCGGTCTCGGTCAGGACCGCGCCGCCGACGAGGGCGCCGAAGTCCATGCCGAAGATGGTCAGGATGGGGGTCATCGTGGAGCGCATGGCGTGCTTGCCGAGCACGACGGGCTCCGTGAGGCCCTTGGCGCGGGCGGTACGGATGTAGTCCTCGCCCAGCACCTCCAGCATGGTGGCGCGGGTGAGCCGCGCGTACATCGCCGCGTAGAGGAAGGCGAGGGTCACCCAGGGCAGCAGCAGGCCCATGAACCAGCCGCCGGGGTTCTCGCTGATCGGCACCCACTTCGCGTCGAGCCAGCCCAGCTGGGTGCGGAAGAGGAACATCGCCAGCATGGCGGTGAAGTAGATGGGGAGCGAGACGCCGGCCAGCGCGGTGACCATCGCGGTGCGGTCGATCAGGGTGCCGCGCTTGAGCGCGGAGACGACGCCGGTGGAGACGCCGAGCAGCAGCCAGATGACGGCCGCGCCGATGACCATGGACAGCGTGACCGGGATCCGGTCGGACAGCATGGTCCAGACGTCCTGCTCGGTCTTGAACGAGTAGCCGAAGCACGGCGCTTCACAGTGGATGGTCGAACCGCCGCCCACGTAGTCGCGGCCGGCGAAGATGCCCGAGACGAAGTGCCAGAACTGCACCAGAATCGGGTCGCCGAGGCCCAGCTTCTGCCGGATGCCCTCGATCGCGGCCGGATCCGCCTGCTTGCCGACGAACATCGTGGCAGGGTCACTGCCAGTCAGCTTGGGTATGAGGAAGAAGATGCTGAGCGTCACGAGCGTGACGACCATCAGCATCAGCACAACGGCGATCAGCCGTCGGATGATGTATGCAAGCATGCGGTCGGCCGGACGGCGGCCGGGCCCCCTTCTCGGGGTACCCGGCCGCCGCGCGCGGCCATCACCTGCCCTTCGGACCTGGCGGCGGGTGGTGCGCCGTTGAAACGGGTCGGTTTACTTGACGACGCCGAGCGACGCGTAGTCGTAGCGGCCGTTGTAGGCGTCGGCCGTGTAGACGTTGGTCAGTCGCGAGCTGCGCCAGATGATGTTCTTCTCGTGCGTGAACGGCAGGTAGATCGCGGCGTCGGAGACCTTGGTGTTGATCTGCTTGTAGAGCTCGCCGGCCTTGGCCGGGTCGGTCTCCTTCAGCGCCTGGTCGAACAGGCCGTTGATGGCCGGGTCGTTGATCTCCGAGTAGTTGTTGTTGCCGGACTGGAGGATGAACCGGCCGTCGACCAGCGGCTGCAGGAAGCCCTGGCCGGACGGGAAGTCGGCACCCCAGCCCATGATGATGATGCCGTAGCCCTTCTCCTTGACCACCTTCGGCGAACCGATGATGCCGGTGGTCTGGGCGCCGTCGTACTGGTCGATCTGGGCGTCGATGTTGACGGCCTTCAGCGCCTGCTGCATCGACTCGGCGGTGGCGATCTCGACCGGCTTGTTGTTGCGGACCGCGATCGTCGTCTTGAAGCCGTTCGGCTTACCGCACTTCTGCAGCGCCTCCTTGGCCTTGGCCAGGTCCGGCTTGCCGGCCAGCTTGCCGTACGGGTCGGCCTTCGGGTCGGCGCCCTTGATGGCCGGCGGCAGCATGTTGGAGGCGATGTCGCCACCCGCCTGCGGGCCGCCGCGGGCGGTCTGCAGGGACCTGGTGTCGGCCGCGTAGATGATGGCCTTGCGGCACTCGATGTTCGGGATCACCGTCTGCGGGAAGGCCGCGTACCGGATGAAGCCGGTCTGCGGGTTGTCCACGTTGCCCTTGTGCTGCTGGAGCACCTTCTGACGGGCCGCCGGGCCGACACCGGTCGCGTTGATGTCGATGTCGTACTCGCCCTCGACCAGACGGTTGTCCATGTCGTCGGCGTTGGTGGTGAAGGTGACGCTGATCTTGTCCGGCAGGGCCTTGCGGACGGTGTCCGTCTTGGCGTCCCACTTGTCGTTGCGGACCAGCTTGATGGCCTGCTTGGGCTTGTACGAGTCCCACTTGTACGGGCCCGAGGAGAACGGCTTCAGGGCGTACTGGGCGCCGGTGTCCTTGTCCTGGCGGACCGGGGAGGCCGAGGGCATCGCCAGCATCTGCAGGAAGTCGCCGTTGGCCTTCGGCAGCTTGAAGACGATGGTCTTCTCGTCCGGCGTGTCGATCGCCTTCAGGCCGAGCTTGTCGGCGGCCTTGTCCTTGTACGGGCCCTTGTACTCGCTCTTGGGGTCGAGCACCTGCTGGAGGTAGATCGGGCCGCCGGAGATGACGTCCTGCGCCCAGATGCGCTCGATGCCGTACTTGATGTCCTGGGCGGTGATCGGCTTGCCGTCCTCCCAGGTGATCCCGTCCTTCAGGGTGAAGGTGTAGGTCAGACCGTCGGGCGAGACCTTGCCGGTGTCGGTGGCGAGGTCGGGGACCAGCTCGGTGGAGCCGGTGCCGGGCGCGGCCTTGAAGGTGATGAGCTGGCGGGTGTAGTAGCGGGCGAAGTCCCACATGAAGCCGTAGTAACCGCGCTGCGGGTCCCACGAGTCGGCGTCCTGCGAGCCGATGAACTTCAGCTCGCCGCCCTTCTTGTCGGAGGCGTTGAGGACCTTGTTGACGCCGCCGTTGAAGGCGAGGTCGCCCGCGCCCTTGGCGTCGCCCGAGCCCTTGCCGCCGCCGCACGCGGTGGTCGCGACCATCGTGGCCGCGGCGAGCAGCGCGCCCGCGGCGATTCTGCGCCTGGAAGAGGTGTTCATCATGAGTCCGGCAACCTCCGGGTTAGGGGCGGGGCCTTTCGGGTCGGTCCGCCGAGGAAGGATCCCCCTGTCGCAACGGCAGGGGCGGGGCTTGCGTGGTGCCGCGCCGGTCGGCGCGTCGGCGAACGGTCAGCGGGAGCCCTTCGGGTCGAGCGCGTCGCGCACGCCGTCGCCGAAGAGGTTGAACGCCAGAACGGTGATGAAGATCGCGAGGCCGGGGATCACCATGAACAGCGGATCCGACTCGTAGGTGGTGACGGCCTTGGACAGCATCTGTCCCCAGGAGGCGGTGGGCGGCTTCACGCCCGCGCCGAGGAAGCTCAGCGCCGCTTCGGTGAGGATGTTGGTGGGGATCATCAGCGTCGCGTAGACGGTGATCGGGGCGATCAGGTTGGGCAGCAGCTCGCGGCGCAGGATGTAGAGCCGGCCGGCGCCCAGGCTCTGGGCGGCCTCCACGTACTCGCGGTTGCGCAGCGACAGCGTCTGACCGCGGACGATACGGCCGACGTACGGCCAGCCGAAGAAGCCGATCACCACGACGAGGGCCGCGATGCGGACGCCCGAACCGGTCAGCCCCAGCAGCTCGTTGGGCAGCACGGAGACCAGGGCGATGGTGAACAGCAGCTGCGGGAAGGCCAGCATGACGTCCATGACCCGGCTGAGCGCCGCGTCGATCCAGCCGCCGAAGTAGCCGGCGACGATGCCGAGGACGGTGCCGAGGAAGACCGCGAACACGGCCGCCAGGAAGGCGACGAGGAGCGAGATCTGCGCGCCGTAGACGATCCGGCTGAACACGTCGCGGCCGTTGACCGGCTCGACTCCCAGCAGGAACTCCGAGTTGATGCCGCCCCAGCTGCCGATCGGGGTGCCGAACAGCGGGTCGATCTGGTCCTCGTGGAACTCGTCCGGCGGGTGGCCGAGCAGGCTCACGATCACCGGGGCGAGAAGCGCGACGAGGATCAGGAAGACGACGACACAGGCGCCCGCGAGCGCGAGTTTGTCCTTCTTGAGCCGCGACCACGCGATCTGCCAGAGGGAACGGCCTTCGATGGCCTTGGCCGCCGCGCCGGGGACGGCGTCGACGGCGTCGGCCTGCTCGGCCGCACGCGTCTCCTGCTGTGGTGCCGTCATCGTGGTGAGGACCCCTCTCGGCCGCCGGGTCGCCGGCCCTTGACCGCCGCGGGTAGCGGCATGGTGGAACAACTGCTGGGTATGGGCGCGAAAGCGACCGAACACCCGGTGTTCCGGGGAGTCTTCAATGGGCCCGCGATCACCCGCCAGACCTGGCGGGGAATGGTTGCGTAACCGTGATGCGGTTCGTTGCCTTCCGTTATCCGAACGTTCCGATCACTTCAGCGGACCATCTCGGACACTATTCGACCAGATCGGACAACTACCCCAACCAGGTTGTGGCAGGCGTCAATTGGGGCGACAGGAGGGGTGGAAACGGACGATTCGGCGGGGCTGTCAGTACACGTGCGGGGCGGCGGACGCGCCGCGCGCGGGACCGGCCGGCGGATAGCCGTAACCGGGAGTGAGCGGAGCGGCTGGTGCGGCGTGCGCGTCACGGTCGTAGAACGGACGGGCGTGCGCGTGCAGCCACAAGGCGACCGGATCGTACGGATCGGACATGGCGACCGTGGAGACCGGGAGTCCGTCGGGGACGGCGCCGACCGTCTGGTGCATCATCGCCCGCGCGGCCTCGACCGCGCCCGGCGAGGAGTCGTACAGGTCCAGACCGATGGCGAGGTACGGGGAGCCGAGCGCGGGCTGCACCCAGGCGCGGCGCAGCGAGCGGACGGCCGAGGTGTGATGGGCGTTCTGTGACAGCAGGGCGTAGAACTGCGGGATCTCCAGGGACGGTTCGGACAGCCGCAGCGGTCCGGCCGGCATCCGGTCCAGACCGGTGGCGACGCGCCGCAGGTCGGCCCACGGGATGCCGACGCCGCCGCCGGGGGCGTGCGGGTTGAGCCAGATGCCCCAGCGGTCGGGGAACAGGGAGCGGGCGATCTCCAGACCGCCGACCCGTTCGTGGGCGCGGGTCCAGCCGGAGGCGGCGAGCTCCTGCGCGGAGGTGACGCAGGGCGCGTAGCCGAAGCCGTCGACCTCCATGTTCCCGTACTGGGCGTCCTGCGCTCCGGGGGTGCCCTGCCAGAGCAGCATCCAGACCTCGGAGCCGGCCAGGGCGTGCAGCAGCTGCTCGTAGGCGTCGTGACGCCCCGGTGTCACCTGCCGCAGCATGTGCTCGACCTGTCCGGCGGCAGCGGTGCCTGACGCGCTCACCCTCGGTCCCCGCCCCTCTTGTCCGTGCTGTCGGTGGTGTCGGCGTCACTGACGTCGCCGACCATGTCGTCCTTGCGGCCGTACGGAATCGCCCGGTCGGGCCTCGATCCGTGCGGCGTGAATGAGTTCAGCTTAGAGCGGGGGTCCGTCACACGGCGGCGCGCTGGAAGAAGGGGCGCACCTTCTCCAGCATCCAGTCGCCGACCGGGTCCTGGGCCACGTCCAGCAGGACGAGGTTGACCGGCCAGGCGACCTCGACCCGGCCGAGGGCGCGCCCGAGGGCCTCCAGCGGGACCGCCAGGTCGGGGTCGAGGCCGTCGACGAGCAGCACGCCGACGAACAGGGCCGGTTCGGTGCCCTCGACGCTGGCGAGGGCACGGCGGGCGGAGGTCACGACGCCGGTGGCCTCGAACTCGGCGGCGGCGGCGGCCAGGAAGTCCACCGGATCGTCCTGCCAGTCGGGCTCGAACAGGCGGACCCGGCCGCCGTTGGCCGGCCCGTCCAGCTCGGTGCGGCCGGTCCGGCACAGCTCGGCGACGGCGGGCGGGGGCAGTGGGACGCCGACGGTGCCGCCTGGGTTCACGGCGAGGCCGAGCTGCGGGGGCAGGCCGCGGGCGAAGTCACGGGCGGGGGCGACGGTGTACGACATGTGGTCGCCGACGCAGGCGCGGAACTCCTGTTCGGAGCTGAAGACGGGCACGTAGGCGGCGCCGTCCAGCTCCAGGGTGGGCAGGTCGAGGTCGGCGCTGTCGGGGCCGCCGCCGTTGGGCAGCGGCACCCAGACGGAGCTGCGGCCGAGCACCTCGACCAGGCGGCCGCCCGCGGCGGGGTTGCCGAGCGAGGCGGCCAGTACTTCCTCGAGTTCGTTGCCCGGCCACGTCACGTCCACGCTGCTCGTCGTCCCCTTCTCGCCTTCGCGGCTTCCATCCGGTCTCCAGCGCACCGCCCTCGCCCCCGGCCGGTCCGGCTTCCGCCGGGCGGTTCCGGGCGCCGAAGAGACGCCGGAGAGACGCCGGACGACGGTCCGGCGGTCGTCGGGGGATCCGTCCCCCGTCTCCCGCCGCACGCCCGGACGGTCCCGGCCGCCCCGGCCGTTTCGAACACACGGTGCGTCAGCACCTTAACGGCGCGCCGGGGCCGCCGGGGCAGGAAGGGGTGCGGGCTTCGTCACGCGATGTCCTGGAACCCGATCCTCCGCAGGACGTCGGCCGCCTCCCGGTCGAGCAGGGTGACCGACGCGCAGCCGCGCGGCAGGGCGCCCGTCTCGGCGGTGCGGACCAGCCGGCCGACGGCCCGGCGGTGCCGGGCGAAGGCGTAGCCGGACACGGTACGGCCGCGGTCCCGCTGGCCCGCCAGGGCGGTGTCCGGGTCGACGTCGAGCAGGATCAGGTGCAGGCCGGCGCCGCGCCGGCGGGCCGCGCGGGCGAGCCAGCCGCGCACCCAGGACTGGGTGCCGCAGTCGTGGACGACCACCCCGGCGCCGGCCCGCACGGCGCGGCGGAGCCCGGCGTAGTGGGCGAGGCGCGCGAACGGGCGGTAGAGGGCGTACGGCAGGAAGCGGGGCAGCCGGGCCTCCCAGCGCTCCCGGGTGTCCTGGGAGTCGACGGCCCGGCCGCCGGCGACCCGGCCCATGAGCGTGGACTTGCCGGCGCCGGGCAGCCCGGAGACCACCACGACGTCGCCGCGCGCGAAGGTGAGGACGCGGGGGCCGTGCCCGCCGCGCCCGCGCAGGTCCCGCAGGAACCGGCCGCGCCGCCGGGTGCGGGCCCGGGCTCTGTCCCGTACCGCCTCGCGCGCCTGGCCGCGGCCCCGGTCGTGCCCCCGGTCGTGCCGTTGGCCGCAGGCCCGGTCCCGGGCCTGGTCGGGGGCGGCGACCCCGCCGGGAAGAGCCCCGGCGACCGCCCGCCGCACCGGTATGCCGGTGTTCGCCACATATGGTCCGGTGTGCCGGATCGTCATCGCCATCTCCCCCTGTCGGGCGTGCCGGAACCCCGATCGGGCCCGCCAGGACCCTGCCCACAAAGTGTAAAGAAATGGTAATGGGGCACAAGTGATTTGCCGGGCGGACCCGCCGTGCAATGATGAGCGCGCCACTCGCTCGCACGAGCGCGCACCCGCGCCACCAGCGCGTACAACCGCATACCGGCCGCTCGAATCCGCGCGGGAGAGTCCCGGGGCATCCGCACACACCGTGCGCGTGCGCCGGGCGCCGAAGGAGCAAGTACCTCCCTTGAATCTCTCAGGCCCCGTACCGCGCGGACGAGGCAGATCTGAAAAGCGGGACGCGGCGTCGCGTCCCCACCCAAGGTGCAAGCCGGGGACGTCCTCGGTGAACCTCTCAGGTTCCATGACAGATGGGGAGGATGTCCTCACCGTCATGCACGTCGTGCGCCCCGCACGCCTGGGACCCGGGAGCCACCCATGAGTACTGCCCCCCGCCTGACCGCCCTCGACGCGACGCATCGCTCGCTCGGCGCGACCATGACCGACTTCGCGGGCTGGGACATGCCGCTGCGCTACGGCAGCGAGCGCGAGGAGCACACCGCGGTCCGCACCAAGGCCGGCCTGTTCGACCTGTCCCACATGGGAGAGATCACCGTCACCGGCCCCGAGGCCGTGCGCTTCCTCGACTACGCGCTGGTCGGCAACATCTCCACGGTGGGCAACGGCCGCGCCCGCTACACGATGATCTGCCGTGAGGACGGCGGCATCCTGGACGACCTGATCGTCTACCGCCTCGGCGAGACCGAGGCCCCCGAGTACATGGTCGTCGCGAACGCCTCCAACGCCCAGGTCGTGCTCGACGCGCTGACCGAGCGCGTGGCCGGCTTCGACGCCGAGGTCCGCGACGACCGCGACGCGTACGCCCTGCTCGCCGTCCAGGGCCCCGAGTCCGCCGGCATCCTGGCCAAGCTCACCGACGCCGACCTGGACGGTCTGAAGTACTACGCGGGCCTGCCCGGCACCGTCGCCGGCGTGCCCGCGCTGATCGCCCGTACCGGCTACACCGGCGAGGACGGCTTCGAGCTCTTCCTGAAGCCGGAGCACGCCGAGGGCGTGTGGCAGGCGCTGACCGAGGCGGGCGCGGACGCCGGCCTGGTCCCGTGCGGCCTGTCCTGCCGCGACACGCTGCGCCTGGAGGCGGGCATGCCGCTGTACGGGCACGAGCTGACCACCGGCCTCACGCCGTTCGACGCCGGCCTCGGCCGGGTCGTCAAGTTCGAGAAGACCACGAACGAGGGCCGTTTCGTCGGCCGCGAGGCGCTGGAGAAGGCCGCCGAGCGCGCCGAGGCCGCCCCGCCGCGCAAGCTGGTCGGCCTGATCGCCGAGGGCCGCCGGGTGCCCCGCGCGGGCATGTCCGTGGTCGTGGCCGGCGAGGTCGTCGGCGAGGTCACCTCCGGCGCCCCGTCCCCGACCCTCGGCAAGCCGATCGCCATGGCCTACGTGGACGCCGCGCACGCCCAGGCCGGCACGGCGGGCGTCGGCATCGACATCCGCGGCACCCACGAGCCGTACGAGGTCGTGGCGCTGCCGTTCTACAAGCGCGAGAAGTAGGCCGCGGGTCGCCTCGCGCGCGTACGTCCGGGCATCCGTCCGGACCGGGCGCCCGGCCTTCGCCCCGCGCCCCCGGCGTACGCCGGTGAGGTGATTCGTCTCACCTTCCGTCTCATCCCGTAAGACCCCCGTTCATCCGCACTCCCCCGATCCAGGAGAATCACGCCATGAGCAACCCCCAGGAGCTTCGCTACAGCAAGGAGCACGAGTGGCTGTCGGCCGTCGAGGACGGCGTCGCCACGATCGGCATCACGGAGTTCGCGGCGAACGCCCTCGGCGACGTCGTGTACGCCCAGCTGCCGGAGGTCGGTGACACCGTGACCGCCGGCGAGACCTGCGGCGAGCTGGAGTCGACCAAGTCGGTCAGCGACCTGTTCTCCCCGGTCACGGGCGAGGTCGTCGCCGCGAACCAGGACGTCGTCGACGACCCGTCCCTGGTGAACTCGGCTCCGTTCGAGGGTGGCTGGCTCTTCAAGGTACGCGTCGCGGAGGAGCCGAAGGACCTGCTCTCCGCCGCCGAGTACACCGAGCTCTCCGGCAACTAAGGATCTCTCGATGTCGCTTCTGAACACTCCCCTCCACGAGCTGGACCCGGACGTCGCCGCCGCCGTCGACGCCGAGCTCCGCCGTCAGCAGAACACCCTCGAGATGATCGCCTCGGAGAACTTCGCTCCGGTCGCGGTCATGGAGGCCCAGGGTTCGGTCCTCACCAACAAGTACGCCGAGGGCTACCCGGGCCGCCGCTACTACGGCGGCTGCGAGCACGTCGACGTGGCCGAGCAGATCGCGATCGACCGGATCAAGGAGCTGTTCGGCGCCGAGTACGCCAACGTGCAGCCGCACTCCGGCGCGTCCGCCAACCAGGCCGCCCTGTTCGCGATCGCCCAGCCGGGCGACACGATCCTCGGCCTGGACCTGGCCCACGGCGGCCACCTCACCCACGGCATGCGCCTGAACTTCTCGGGCAAGCAGTTCGACGTGGTCGCGTACCACGTGGACGACCAGGGCCGGGTCGACATGGCCGAGGTCGAGCGCCTCGCCAAGGAGCACCGCCCCAAGGTGATCATCGCGGGCTGGTCCGCCTACCCGCGTCAGCTGGACTTCGCCGAGTTCCGCCGGATCGCCGACGAGGTCGAGGCCTACCTGTGGGTCGACATGGCCCACTTCGCGGGTCTGGTCGCGGCCGGTCTGCACCCGAACCCGGTCGCGTACGCGGACGTGGTCACCTCCACCACGCACAAGACGCTCGGTGGCCCGCGCGGCGGCATCATCCTGGCGAAGAAGGAGTTCGCGAAGAAGCTGAACTCCTCGGTCTTCCCCGGTTTCCAGGGCGGCCCGCTGGAGCACGTGATCGCGGCCAAGGCCGTCTCCTTCAAGGTCGCGGCCTCGGAGGAGTTCAAGGAGCGCCAGCAGCGCACCCTGGACGGCGCGCGGATCATCGCCGAGCGCCTGGTGCGGGACGACGTCACCGAGCACGGTGTCTCCGTGCTGTCCGGCGGCACCGACGTGCACCTGCTCCTGGTCGACCTGCGGAACTCGGAGCTGGACGGCCAGCAGGCCGAGGACCGGCTGCACGAGGTGGGCATCACGGTCAACCGGAACGCCGTTCCGAACGACCCGCGCCCACCGATGGTCACCTCCGGCCTGCGCATCGGCACGCCGGCCCTCGCCACCCGCGGCTTCCAGGCCGAGGACTTCCGCGAGGTCGCCGACATCATCGCCGAGACGCTCAAGCCCGGCTTCGACGCCGAGGCGCTGAAGGCGCGGGTCACGGCCCTCGCCGACAAGCACCCGCTGTACCCCGGCCTGAAGTGATCCTCGCGTCATCCTGAAGTAATTTCGTACGCTTTTGTTCTTCGGTTCGTTCGTACGAAACTTCCGGGGCACCGCGCACACTGGACAGTGGCCCTGTCCGTGAGCATGGTGCCCCACCCCATTTGTCACGACACCAGCAGTGACGGCACGTTCTGCACCACCCCGGCAGACAATGGCGTCTAGCCCCCACAAGGAGTTCCCGTGGCCATCTCGGTCTTCGACCTGTTCTCGATCGGCATCGGCCCGTCGAGTTCCCACACGGTGGGCCCCATGAGGGCGGCCCGCATGTTCGCCCGGCGACTGAAGAACGAGGGCCTGCTCGCCCACGTCGGTTCCATACGAGCGGAGCTGTACGGCTCGCTCGGCGCGACCGGCCACGGCCACGGCACCCCGAAGGCCGTCCTGCTCGGCCTGGAGGGCCACTCGCCGCGCACCGTGGACGTGGAGCGCGCCGACGACGAGTTCGAGCGGATCAAGACGAGCGGCCGGATCAACCTGCTCGGCGCCCACGAGATCCCGTTCGCGTTCGACGACGACCTGATCCTGCACCGCCGCAAGGCGCTGCCGTACCACGCCAACGGCATGACCGTCTTCGCGTACGACACCGAGGGCGCGCCGCTCCTGGAGAAGACGTACTACTCGGTCGGCGGCGGCTTCGTCGTGGACGAGGACGCGGTCGCGGGCGAGAACCCGATCATCCCCGAGGACACCGTCCTGACGTACCCCTTCCGCACCGGCGACGAGCTGCTGCGGCTCACCAAGGAGACCGGCCTGTCGATCTCCTCGCTGATGCTGGAGAACGAGAAGGCCTGGCGCACCGAGGACGAGATCCGCGCGGGTCTCCTGGAGATCTGGCGGGTCATGCAGGCCTGCGTCGCGCGCGGCATGTCCCGCGAGGGCATCCTGCCCGGCGGCCTGAAGGTCCGCCGCCGCGCCGCCACCACCGCCCGCAAGCTGCGCTCCGAGGGCGACCCGGCCGCGCACGCGATGGAGTGGATCACGCTCTACGCGATGGCCGTGAACGAGGAGAACGCGGCCGGCGGCCGCGTGGTCACCGCCCCGACGAACGGCGCGGCCGGCATCATCCCGGCGGTCCTGCACTACTACATGAACTTCGCGGCCGGCGGCGCCTCCCCGGAGGAGAAGGAGGACGGCGTGGTCCGCTTCCTCCTCGCGGCCGGCGCCATCGGCATGCTCTTCAAGGAGAACGCCTCCATCTCCGGCGCCGAGGTCGGCTGCCAGGGCGAGGTCGGCTCGGCCTGCTCGATGGCCGCCGGCGCCCTCGCCGAGGTCCTCGGCGGCTCCCCGGAGCAGGTGGAGAACGCGGCCGAGATCGGCATGGAGCACAACCTGGGCCTGACCTGCGACCCGGTCGGCGGCCTGGTCCAGATCCCGTGCATCGAGCGCAACGGCATGGCGGCGGTCAAGGCCGTCACGGCGGCCCGCATGTCGATGCGCGGCGACGGCAGCCACATGGTCTCCCTCGACAAGGTCATCAAGACCATGAAGGAGACGGGCGCGGACATGAGCGTGAAGTACAAGGAGACCGCCCGCGGCGGCCTCGCGGTGAACATCATCGAGTGCTGAGTCCGCAGCTCCCGGCCGGTGCGTCGACGTGTAAGCGCCGGCCTAGGGCCTTTCTTTTGGATCAGGCTGGATCAGGGAGCGGGGTCCGGTGCGGGTGATCGCAAGGCGGAGGAGGGAGACAACGCGGTGGGGGTACC